>JAVHPO010000229.1:0-8421 GCA_036170635.1 Prolixibacteraceae bacterium
GCCGTGCATCTTTCCCTGCCTTCGTCATCCCTTTTCAGGACATGTTTGCCGCGATAAATTTCCGCAATGGGCCTTTTTACTTCAGGGTACTGAATGGTTGCGCTTTTTTTGAAAAAGTGGCTGATGGTAATCCCGAATCCTCCAAAGATGGCTGGCAGGTAGATCCTCTCCGCAAAAGTCATTTTCTTGTTCGAAACAACCTTGCGCCTACCCGACAAACTATCGCTATTTTGATTGACTGACATGGTTTACAGGTGATTTTTTATCATGATAACGAATCCGGTGATCAGGATATTAATGATTGCCAACGGCAGCAGACTCTTCCAACCCAATCGCATCGGCTGATCGTAACGAAACCGGGGAAGCGTCCATCGAACCCACATGAAGAAGAATACAAAGAAAGCTATTTTAGCAAAGAAAACCAGCGACCCTATGATTGTCAACGCGTTATGCGACAGACCCAGGGAATCCATGAACGGAAAATTGTATCCGCCAAAAAAGAGGGTGGCAATCATCGCCGATGAGATGAACATATTGATGTATTCGGCGAAAAGATAGAAGCCCAGCTTCATACTGCTGTATTCGGTATGGTATCCCCCGATCAGCTCGGTTTCACATTCGGGAAGGTCGAAGGGGGAACGGTTACATTCGGCAAAAGCGCAAACGATGAAAATCAGGAAGCCCAATGGCTGATACCAGACGTTCCAGTTCATACCATGCTGCTGGTCGACGATATCCTTCAGGCTCAGGGTACCGCTCATCATGACGATGGCGATGATCGACATGCTCATGGCCAATTCATAGCTGATCATCTGCGAAGCAGCCCTTACGGCGCCAATCAGGGCATATTTGTTGTTGGAAGCCCAACCGCCGATCATGATGCCATATACCCCGATCGAAAGGATGGCAAAAACGTAAAGCACTCCCACATTGATGTCTGCCACCTGCAAAGTATACTCCGTCCCATTGATAATGAAACTATTGCCCCAGGGGATCACTGCACTGGTTAACAGTGCAATCATCATGGTTAGTGACGGTCCAAGGATGTACAAAAATTTATCAGCAGTTCCAGGCATAAATTCCTCCTTAAAGAAGAGCTTAAGTCCGTCGGCCAATGGCTGGAAGATTCCACCAATACCTGCCCTGTTCGGACCCAGACGATCCTGGAAAAAGCCAGCAACTTTACGTTCCAGCAGGGTAGAATACATCGCCACCACCAAGCTGATCAGCAGAATGACCGATGCGAGAATTAATTTATAAAGGATGTAATTGCCATCCATATTCAAGGTTGTATTTCGTTGTTACTATTCTTTTCAAACTCTTCCATGGTCACTGTCTTGTTCTCAAGTGGTAGGATAACAGTAGGTTGCTTTGATTTCAGGTAATGATTCTGGCTGATCACAGAAGCCCGTTTGATGTTTCTGGGTCCTTCGATGGTCCAATCGGATCGCTCTTTTTTATCGAAACGACATTCGTTGCAAATAAACTCCTCCACTTCGCCAAACTGATCTTTCCGGCCAGTCACGCGGTAGACCTCCTCGCCCCTCATCCACGCCGTAACTTTACCTGAGCATTTGCTACAGGAACGGCTGGCGTTCATTGGGTTTAGGAACCACACCCTGTTTTTAAAGCGGAAAGTCTTGTCTGTCAACGCACCAACCGGACAAACATCAATGATGTTGCCCGAAAAATCATTGGCAATATCGTTTTGTATATAAGTCGAAATCTCGGAGACATCTCCCCGGTAGAGTATTCCGTGTGATCTTTTATTGGTCAGCTGATCGGCAGCATAAACACAACGATAGCATAAGATACAGCGGTTCATGTGCAACTGAATTTTGTCGCCGATGTCAACTACCTTGAAAGTCCTTTTGGCCTCCTCGAACCGCGACTCCTCATTTCCATTGTTATAGCTCAGGTTCTGAAGATCGCACTCCCCTGCCTGGTCACACACAGGGCAATCCAGTGGGTGGTTGATCAGCAGAAATTCGACAATGGCCTTTCTTGTATCAATAACTTCCTGAGACGTAATATTTTGAACCACCATGCCATCGGCAACCGGAGTCCTGCAAGATGCTACGAGTTTGGGCATTGGCCTCGGGTCCCTGGCAGAGCCCTGCGCAACTTTCACCAAACAGGTTCTGCATTTGCCACCCGACTCCTTAAGTTTGGAATAGTAGCACATGGCCGGTGGAACCACCGCACCCCCAATCAAGCGGGCTGCCTGCAGAATCGTTGTTCCCTCCTCTACCTCAATCGTGTGATTATCTATCGTTACCGTAAGCATCTCAATTATAGTATATTTTTATTTTAGCTTTTTCTGCCTAGAAAATTTCTAATATAGCACCGGTCCCTGAGCGAAGTCGAAGGGTCGATTTTGGAATTTCGATTTTTGATTGCGCTTCTCCTGTTATTTTCACATTTCCACATTTTCCAATTATCACATTAAAATCTTACCATAAAGGACTCTGAGGCCACAACAAAGTACTCAAATTTAAATAGTTGCGTTCTCCCCATCGTCATGTCTCCCCCTCTCCCCCTCTTCTTCTAGTGCCCGCACCTCTCCGGATGTAGCACATGCTCCTCGAACTCGTGCCTGAAATGCCGGATGGCGCTGGCAATGGGCCAGGCAGCGGCATCACCGAGCGGACAAATGGTGTTTCCCTCTATTTTCGCTGCGATACTGACCAGCAAATCTATGTCTTTGGTTCTACCCTCACCGTTTTCGATGCGGTGCAGCACATTTTCCATCCATCCGGTACCCTCACGGCAGGGAGAACACTGTCCGCATGATTCGTGGTGGTAAAAACGCGCCAGATTCCAGGTATTGCGCACAATACAGGCATCCTCATCATAAACGATAAAACCTCCAGAGCCGAGCATGGTGCCACTCACAAAACCTCCGTCAGCCAGCGATTCGTAAGTAAAGAGACGTTCTTCGCCGGAAGCTGTCTGAAGAATTAGATAGGCGGGCAGAATCGGAACAGAAGATCCTCCGGCTATTACCGCCTTTAGTTTTTTGTCATCTTTTATTCCGCCGCAATATTGGGGGTCGAATAGAAATTCCCGGACACTCAGTCCCAGCTCAATTTCATATACACCGGGATTGTTGATATTGCCACAGGCTGAGATCAATTTGGTGCCTGTACTTTTGCCAGAACCGTATCGGGCATATTCGGTACCGCCATGGTTGACTATAAATCCGATATTGGCCAGCGTCTCCACGTTGTTGACAACGGTTGGACCGCCGTACAACCCGACCACAGCGGGGAAAGGAGGTTTGATGCGGGGATTTCCCCGTTTCCCTTCCAGCGATTCGATCATTGCTGTCTCTTCACCACAGATATAAGCTCCTGCACCTGAATGAACGTGAATATCAAGACTGTACGAACTACCCAATATATTTTTACCAAGAAAGCCGTTTGCATAGGCTTCCCGAATGGCTTCATTTAAAATTCCGATGATATATTTGTATTCGCCTCTGACATAGATGTATCCGGTTTTAACACCCAAGGCATAACATGAGCATATTATCCCTTCAATCAACAGATGTGGAATTTTTTCCATCAGAAAACGATCCTTAAAAGTACCCGGTTCACTCTCATCCGCATTGCAGATCAGGTAGCGGGGCTTGTCCGACTTTTTGTCGATAAAGCTCCATTTCATCCCGGCAGGAAATCCGGCCCCTCCCCTGCCTCTTAATCCCGATTTTTTGACCTCTTCGACCACCTCATCCGGCGACATGGTTTTCAATGCCTTCTCAACCGATCGATATCCACCGGTTGAGCGAAACACTTCGAATGTTCGAATTCCCGGAACAGCTATATTTTTTAAAAGAATTTTTCTTTCCATAGTGATTTTTCGGGCTTTTCTTCTTTCGCTTTCAGTGTTAACTCATCCAGGATTTGATCTATCTTTTCCTTCGTCAAAAATTCGTGAAATTCCGTATTTATTTGCATGACAGGTGCCGAACCGCAGGCACCCAGACATTCTACTGCCTTCAAAGTGAACAGGCCGTCCGGAGTTGTCTCACCCGTTTTGATATTTAATCTCTTCTCGAGGTATTCCTGCATCTTTTCACCACCGCAAATGGCGCAAGGACCCGTCCGGCAAATCTCTATCACATTTTTCCCGACAGGATCGAGGTAGTATTGCGAATAAAATGTGGCAACTTCGTAAACTTCAATAGGCTGAATATCCAGAAGTCCCGCAACATAATCCATAACATCCACACTCAAATATCCTTCGAACTCCTCCTGTGCAATGTGCAGCAAGGGCAGCAAAGCAGATTTCTGCCTTCCTTCCGGATAACGTGCGATGATCTTTTGCACTTTTACCATGGTCGCATCCGAAAAAGAAACAGCATTGTTCTTCTTCTCGTGTAACGGATGGTTGATCTTTTTATCTAACATTCTTGTACTTTATCCTTTTTACTTTATCCTTTATCCTTTATCCTTCCTTCACGCATCCAACTCCCCGGCAATCACATTCATGCTGCTCATGGTCAGAATGGCGTCCGAAAGAAATGATCCCTTCACCATCTCAGGAAATGCCTGGTAATAGATGAAACAAGGTCGCCTGAAATGCAGCCGGTATGGTGTTCTGCCACCATCGCTCACAAGGTAAAAACCCAGTTCGCCATTGCCGCCTTCCACTGAATGATAGACCTCCCCTACCGGGACTTCCACTTCCCCCATGACTATCTTAAAATGCCAGATCAGAGACTCCATTTTGCTGTAAACCTCCTCTTTGGCAGGAAGATAAAATTCAGGAACCTCCATGTGATAATTGCCTTCCGGGAGGTTTTCAAGCGCATTTTTGACAAGTTTGATGCTTTGCCAGATCTCTTCCTGCCTTACGCAGAAACGATCGTAAGTGTCGCCATTTGTCCCTACAGGGATGGTAAAATCAAAGTCATTGTAGGAGGAATAGGGGTTCATCACCCTCACATCGTAATCAACACCGGCAGCACGCAAACAGGGGCCTGAAAAACCATAATTGAGGGCCCTTTCCGCAGAGATACCACCAACATTGATGGTCCTGTCCATGAAAATCCGGTTACGCAGCAGCAATTTCTCAAACTGTTTGATCACCTTGGGAAGATCCGCGATAAACTCCCTTATTTTGTTAATCACGGAAGGGGTAAAGTCGCGCTCAAACCCGCCTATTCTGCCCAGATTAGTAGTTAAGCGCGCGCCGCAGATCTCCTCGTATATTTCATATATTTTCTCTCTCTCCTGGAAGACATAAACGAAACCTGTCAATGCCCCGCTGTCGACACCGATCACACTGTTGCATATCAGGTGGTCAGAGATTCTGGCCAACTCCATGATGATGATCCGCATGTAATCAATCCGTTTGGAGGTTTGTACACCCAGAAGTTTTTCGACTGTTGTCTGCCAGCCAATGTTGTTGATTGGGGAGGAGCAATAGTTCAATCTATCTGTCAGGGTGGTGATCTGGTAAAAAGCCCTTCGCTCGGCCAATTTTTCAAAGGCCCGGTGGATATAGCCAACGGTTTGTTCCGTATCGACAATGGTCTCACCGTTCATGGTAAGGATATTCTGGAAGATACCATGTGTGGCCGGGTGCGTCGGACCAAGATTCAACGTGCTGAAGTTTTTGTCGTAATCTTCAGGTCTGATTAAAATATGTTCTTTTCCTAAATGTTCCATCTTCTAATTATCTTCCAAAAAATCGATCGTCCTTGTCTTTTCGGGTTTGATCCTCCAGGGGATACTCCTTTCTTAAAGGGAAGTAATCCAGGTATTCAACGTTCAAAATCCTGATCAGATTTGGGTGACCAACGAAATCAATTCCAAAAAAATCGTAGGTTTCCCGCTCCATCCAGTTGGCCGATGAAAAGAGGTTTGTCAGGGTATCAATTTGCGGTTTTTCTATCGATGTAAATGTTTTCACCCTGATTCTTGTGTTTGTCTGAAAATTGTGAAGATGGTATACCACGCCCAGGGCCAACTCCTGTTCGGGGTAATGAATCCCGCACAGGTCGGTCAGAAATTGGAATCCCAAAACCTCTTTCAAAAACTGAACAACCTCCACAATGGACTGTTTCCTAACTGTAAATGTCAGAATATCAGATGTTTCATCGAATAAGATCGACTCATTCTGAAATTTTTTCTGCAGGCTGTCTTGAATCAACTGTTGCTTCATGTTCTATTTTATTCCGTATTTTTCCAACAGTTCACGGTATTCGGGCGAATATCTTCTGCGAAGGGATTCGTTTCCTACCAGCTCCTGGATTTTCATAAAACCATCGAGTATTTGCTCAGGACGTGGCGGGCATCCCGGCACATAAACATCGACGGGAACAACCCTGTCAATACCCTGAAGCACGCTGTAAGTATCGAAAATACCTCCACTTGAAGCACATGCGCCTACAGACAATACCCATCTTGGCTCAGCCATTTGTTCATATACCTGATGCACAATGGGACCCATTTTCTTCGCGATGGTGCCCATCACCATCAGCAAATCAGCCTGTCGTGGAGAGAAACTCAAACGTTCAGAACCAAAACGGGCCAAATCGTAGTTTGCACCCATCGTGGCCATAAATTCAATACCACAACAGGAGGTAGCAAAAGGCAATGGCCAAATCGAATTTTTACGGGCCAGCCCCACCACCCGATCCAGCGTAGTAGCAAAAAAGCCGGGGGCCGAATAGCCATCCGGTGGTTCTACAAGATTATATTTTGACATGATCGTGGTTGTTAGAAGAATTTATTCGTCATTGTTCCACTCGAGGGCGCCCTTTTCATAGATGTAATAAAAACCGAAGAGCAGCAAGGCTACAAAGAGCAGCATCGCAAAAAATTCTCTCCACTCCATCTGCAAAAAGTTAATCGCCCAAGGATAAAAAAAGATGATTTCGACATCAAAGAGGACAAACAAAATGGCCACAAGGAAATATTTTACCGAAAATGGAAACCTGGCATTCCCTTGAATCTCTATTCCGCACTCAAAATTTTCATCTTTACGCAAAGTTCTGATTCTCTTTCGCTTGCTCGAGATAAAGTGGGTGGCGAACATGGTCAGTGCTACGAAGCCAAAGGCTACCAGCGACTGGATCAGAATCGGCACATAATCAGCGGGAACATATATTTTGTCCATCATCAGAGATCTGTTGTTAGCTGCAAAATCGTTAAATACAATAACACCTGTAAGTTTGAAATTGTTCTCAACCTTTGCAAATTCTACTGTCAAATACGAAAACCAGATGAAATGGTTTTATTTTTCGGAAGATAATCTTTGTAATTGTTGTTTCGGATACTCTTCAGCGGGTTTAAGGGAGATAGCCTTTTGAAAATAGAACCGGGCAATTGCAAAATTCTTTTGCACAACTGCATCTTCTGCTTTTTTAATTGCATCAAGGTACTGCGCTTCGATTCCATTAACATCTGATGAAGATATTAATTTTTCAACTAAAATCAGCTGTTCTTTCGGATAATTTTCCCACGGTAATATTCTTGAGGCTTCGCCATAATAGAATCTTGATGAGCTGTATTTTTTTGCCTGTAAATCCTCATCCGCATTTTTTAAAAAAGTGGTATACCGCTGCATTATTTCAGCAGTTATATTACTGCCAATCATTTTTTTACAATCGTCAACCCGTTCGCCGGCATATTTATCGCCAGCCTTATATTTCAATGCTTCCTGGTAATAAAAAATAGCGACCATCCAAAGGGATTTGGCATAATTGGCATCACCCGTCTGAATATTTTTCAGGTAACTGCCCTCTCCCTGAAGCTTTCTTTGTTCATCTGCCATCTTTTGCGCAAGCAATTTGTCGGCAACCTGTTTGGCCAGTAACGAGTCAATTTCAATGATTCGTGCCTTGGGATAGTTTTCAATATCAGAAATTTTGATGGCCTCTTTGTATTGACTCCTGGCATCGGGATAGGTTTTTGCCGCAAACAATTCATCTGCCCTGGCGATGGTTGCTCTGTACTTTTTCTCCTTTTCGGCCAATAGTTTTTGCTCCGTCTCTTTTTTCAGTTTATCTGCAAGGAAGAGCGCCAGCAATTTTTCTGCTTCAGACAATTTCGAAGTCGCCACCTGATCGCCCGGTTTAATTTTCAATGCATCTTTAAAATTGCCTATTCCTTCGGGATACTTCGATCCTGCCACATTCGCATCACCTGCAGCCAGAAGTCTGTTAAATTCGGCCTCCTGTTTGGCTTTGTCGGCATTCGCCTGGGCCAGCAGCTTTTCTGCATTAGCCAGTTTGTCTGAGGCAACTTTGTCTCCAACTTTTATTGCAAGTGCTTCTTTGAAATTCCCAATGGCTTCAGGATACTTTATTCCTGCCACATTCGCATCACCTGCTGTCAGAAGTCTATTAAATTCTGCCTCTTGTTTGGCTTTGTCGGCATTAACCTGCGCCAGCAGCTTTTCCGCATTGGC
>JAVHPO010000229.1:8521-13994 GCA_036170635.1 Prolixibacteraceae bacterium
TGAAATTCCCAATGGCTTCAGGATACTTTAATCCTGCCACATTCGCATCTCCAGCTGCCAGCAGCCTGTTGAATTCTACCTCCTGCTTTGCTTTGTCGGCATTCACCTGCGCCAGCAACCTTTCAGCATTGGCAAGGCTGGAAGTTGCTACCACATCCTGAGGCTTAATTTTCAAGGCATCCTTAAAGTTGACTATTGCTTCAGGAAATTTCAATTTTGCAACATTTTCATCACCAGCGGCCAGCAGGCGTTTATACTCAGCCTCCTGCTTAGCCTTATCAGCATTTGCCAAAGAGAGCAGCTTTTCTGCATTTGCCAGTTTATCGGTAGCCACCGGATTGGCCGGCTTCATTACGAGTGCTCCTTTGAATTTTTCGATGGCTTCATTATATTTTTTCTCATTCACCAAGGCATCACCTGCTGCCAACTGTAGATTAAACTCCGCATCAAGTTTTGCTTTTTCTGCATTTGCTTTTGCCAACAACTGCTGGGCCGCAGTAAGTTTGTCAGAAGCAACCTGGTTTCCCGGCTTGACAGTCAGGGCGGATTTGAAATTATCAATAGCTTCAGGGTACTTTATTTTAGCAACATTTTCATCCCCTGATACGATCCATCGGTTGAATTCAGCCTCCAGCAAGGCATCCTTATCCATATTTTTAAGGTCTGAAGTAAGCTCTTTAAGTTTGGGCTTGATAAACTGATCGTTCTTGCGAATGGCCAGCGCCTCTTCATAGGCATGGATGGCCTCTCTGATCTGATTTTTCTTTTCAAATTCGACGGCTTCTGCCAATTTTGCATTGAAAATTTCATCTTCGTGTTCCTTGATCGCTTGGTCTATCTCCTTCCTGATCTCTTTGTCGTCAATAAAAATATTGGAATCGAAATTGTCGAGTTTACCTTTAGGCGAATAACATATTTTGCCAACAACCTTTCCTTCAAAGCTTAGCGTAACATTTGGAACTCTTTTATAGATGGTCACAACCATCACAAAGGGAGGAAAGATGCTGTCTTTTGCCCAAACTTGAGAGGGGATCATGGTCGAGACATCGATATCCTTGGTGTAATGATTATCTTTTACAACCGTCATCCGGTACTCCGAAAAGAAGGCAAGGTCTATTTCGAATTTACCTGTAGTATTGATGGTTACGCTATTTTCGGCTTTTTTTGTTGCCACATTTATCAGGGTCACAACCGCTCCGGCAGGATCACCATTGTCGACCCTTACCCTACCAGATATATGGAAATTTTCGCTGCTTTTTTGGGCTGAAGAACCCAGTGCAATCAACAGAATCAGCGTAAGCAATCTGAACCGGTATAGGGATTTGGGTATCATGGGGTGCAAGAAAATTAAGCTTTTACTTCAATCATATCGCAAATCTAAGAAATTGATTCAATTTCCTGTTCCCAATTTCAACTTTCATCCTATTCAGGCAGGTAGAAATAAGGAGTATCGCTTTACATTTTGGCTCTACTCAATTTGGAGTGGAAAATTCCATAGCTGAAATAGAGCAACAAGCCGATGACCAGCCACACACCAAATCTGGTCCAGTTGGTGATACCCAGTTCGCTCATTAGGTAAAAATTGGTCAAAAGTCCGATAACGGGAATGTAAGTCCAGGATTTTACGACAGCCATTATAGTCACAATCACTGTGGTTAACCAGAACAAAATATATGGAATTGAATGGATGGAGTAATTCAGAAAAATATTTTTCAATCCGGGAACTCCTGTTTGTGTATAGGTAAGTAAGATACCCACAATCAGCACAGTGGGTGGAATAAAATACCTGCTATTGAAGTAAGGAACGACAAATCCCCTGTCCTTTCCGGCTCTCGACCCTTTTGGATTGATGATCAGAATTCCACCAGAAACCAGAATAAATGCGAACAATGTGCCGATGCTGGTCAGGTCTGTAACCTCGGTAAGATTCATGAAAAGAGCCGGTAGCGCTACTAAAAATCCGGTCACGATGGTCGAAAACCCAGGTGTCCTGTATTTGGGATGCAATTTTGCAAAGATAGGCGGCAAGAGTCCGTCGCGGCTCATGCTCATCCAGATTCGTGGCTGACCCAGTTGAAAAACCAGTAGAACACTGGCCATGGCAATCACGGCGCTGATGGCAATGATCCCTGAAAGTTTCGCGAGATTCAATTTGGCGAAGACAAAGGCCAATGGATCTGCAACGCCCAATTGGTCATAGGGCACCATTCCGGTTAAAACAAGGCTGACCAACACATAAAGGACTGTTGTGATCAGCAAGGCATAAAACATGGATCTTGGCAGATCCTTTTTCGGATTTTTACACTCTTCGGCTGTAGTAGATATGGCATCAAACCCAATGTAGGCAAAAAACACACCCGAAATACCTTTCAAAACTCCCGGCAATCCATTGGGGGCAAATGGTGACCAGTTGGCCGGATCGACATAAAATGCCCCTGCAGCAATGACCAAAATCAGCACGCCAACTTTGAGCAAGACCATCATGTTGTTGGCCCTTTTGGACTCCCGGATACCAATGTAACAGATCCAGGTGATAACAACCACAATCATGAAGGCCGGTATATCCGCGATTAGTCGAAAATTGAAAATTTGTGGCGCTGTGGTCCATGCCTGGTAGGCCTCATTCAATGCCGGACTCAAGTTTGAGATAGATGCGCCGTTTTGGATCAAAGCCATGGCCTCATGGTAACCCCTTAGCGCGGTCAGATAATCCGTAGTAAGAAAAGAGTAAATGTGAATGCCAAATCCTGAGAGTAAACCGGTAAAATAACCCGACCAGGAGATGGCTACCGCGATGTTCCCGATGGCATATTCCATAATTAGGTCCCAGCCGATGATCCACGCGACAAGTTCTCCAAAACTTGCGTAAGCATAGGTATAGGCGCTTCCGCTGATCGGGATGGCTGAGGCAAATTCAGCATAGCACATGGCAGAGAGTCCGCAGGCAATGGCAGTAAAGACAAACAACAGGGAAACAGCCGGACCACCGGTTGCAGCGGCATTTCCAATGGTGCTGAAAATGCCGGCCCCTACGATGGCAGCAACGCCCAAAGCTGTCAGGTCGACCACGCCAAGCGTCCGTTTCATCCCGGATCCATGAAGTGCAAGATCTGACGAATCATGCAGGATCATGGAGATCGATTTTTTTTGGAAGAGGTTGCCGGTTCTCATTCAGGAAGTGCCTAAAGTGACTAAAGTGAACTAAAGTGACTAAAGTTGTAAAGAAAGCAATTTATTTGCTTTTTTTGTCTTCTATCAGTTTTCCACTCAGGCGAAGCAATTCCGTTTCCAGTTTCTTTGCCTGAAACTGGGCTGAGAGAAGACTATTTTCAGCTTCCAGTTCAGAGAGCTGTATTTGGCGCAGTTCATAATCACTCATCTCCCCTATTCTAAACTTTTCGAAGGATATTTTGGCCGTGTGCCTGGCAACTTCAAGATTGGCCGTTTCGAGGGTAACCAACTTTAGATCATTTCTATATTCATTGTAGATCTGCCAAAGCGAAGACTCCATGTTAACCATTACCTGTTGATACGACAATTTGTTTGATTCCGCCTCAATCCGTGCATTGGCAGAAACCCTGCTTTTGTTGAACCCATCAAACACTGGAATGGAAAGGTTCAAGCCAAATACTGGTCCGCTGTTCTGATTGATAGCTGTAGAACCCCAATTGTACTTTGAATGGTTGTAGGTATAATCAGTATAAAAAGCAACTTGCGGATACTTAGGGGCATGCGTCAGCCTATAATCCAGCAGAGCGATATCAACAGACTGTTTGGCTAGATTTATCTGACTGTTTGAAGAAAACAGCGCCTCTTTCAGATTGGTATAATCGAGCAATTGATTAAACTGAATGGCGGATGAAACATCGAAATCTGAGGTTGTTTCGAGAACCAATAGCGCTTTCAATTTAGCCTTGGCATTGTTCAGCGCCACCTTTTGGCGCAAAAAGGAGGCACTGTCTGCATTGAGATCCGTCGAAGACTTTAAAAAGGCCAATTCAGATGTAGAACCTATCTGTAATTTCTTTCTTGTCAGTTCATAACGGCTGTTAGAAAAATCAATGGCATTTTGCAGGACCTGAAGCAGGTTTTTCAGTTGCACAATGGCAAAATAGGAGATAACAATCTCAGAAACGGTATTCTCAATCGTTGCTCGTGTAACAGTCTGCTGAAGCATTTGCAAGGATCCAAGTCTCTCCTTTTTGATGAACATCCCAAAACCGTTGAACAAGGTCCAGTCGAGCGAAGCTCCCAAATTGTAGTTGGATGTTTGCTGATTAGAACTTTCAGTTTTAACCCCTTGCATGTCCTCCGTATTTGTAGAGGTAATGCTTTTCTTAGTCCCGCTGTTAAGGCTCAAACTTGGGAGAAAACCTGCATTCCCCAGGGTATTGTTGTTTTCGGCGATTTTTGAATCGTTGTTGGCAATTTGAATGGAGAAATTATTCTTCAACCCTATCGAGATGGCCTCTTCAAGACTCAGTGAACCAGCTTGCCCTTTTGCCACAAAGTTCATGCACAATAGAATACCAATATTTAGTACTATTTTTTTCATTTTCTTATTTTCCCATGTACAGCGTGACTAATCTTCGATATCGGCTTCCAATTGTTCGGCCTCGTCGGCAAATGTTATTTTTCCCGAGATTAAAGTATAGAGTGCCGGTACAATGTAGAGTGTCAGTATCAATGAGAACATCAGGCCACCGATAATGGCAATACCCATTGGAACACGGCTTTTAGCAGCAGCTCCAAGAGCCAGTGCGATGGGAAGTGCCCCCAGCATGGTAGCCAGACTGGTCATTAAAATAGGACGCAAACGGAGCGTTGCAGCTTCCAGAACGGCCTCTTTCAAAGGCAAACCGGATAATTTTTTCTGGTTGGCAAACTCGACAATCAGAATTCCATTTTTGGTTACTATTCCAATCAAGATAATTATACCAATTTCGCTAAAGATGTTCAGTGTCTGGTCGAATGCGATCAGCGATATCAAAGCTCCTGCAATGGCCAGCGGAACTGTCAGCATCACGATCATCGGATCGCGGTAGCTTTCGAACTGCGCAGCCAGTACCAGGAAGATCAGGATCAACGCAAAAACAAAGGCGTATACCAGGCTGCTGGCATTCTCATCAAAGTCGCGGGAGGATCCTGCCAAAGATGTCGAGAAATTTTCAGGCAGAACTTCTTTAGCGATACTTTTCATCTCAGCTATGCCCTCGCCCAGCGTAACGCCTGTGGCAGGTTGAGCTGCAACCGTTGCGGAAACATATCTGTTGAAACGAAAGATCTGAGGCGGATTACTTTGATTGGAGATCTTCAGCACATTGTCAAGTTGAATCAGCTTGCCGGCTGAATTTCGTACGTAAATGGAAGAAAGGTCCATTGGATTATCGAGCTTCGACCTGCATGCATCCCCAATCACCTGGTACTGCCTGTCCCTCATCACAAAATAGCCATAGCGATGCTGACAAAAATA
>JAVHPO010000230.1:0-2806 GCA_036170635.1 Prolixibacteraceae bacterium
CCGTCGGCCTAGTCTTCCCAGTCGTCCCCCGTCGGCCTGGTCGTCCCAGTCTTCCCCGTCGTACTCTCGTCTTACCTCCTAATCCTGATCTGCATCGCGTTCCCAACAGGTGTCTCTGACACAAGCACCAAATATCCGCCACCGCCGGCCCCTGAAATTTTCCAGCCCAGGGCTTTATTTTCATATTGGTGGATGGCTTCCGTAATTTGCAAGGTAACCATGTTGGGGAACATGGCTATTTGTGCCTCGAAGGATTCCCTGAAATATTTACCGAATTGAAGCAGATTTTTGTCAAGGATGGATTGCCACAAACCCTCGGCAGCATCTGCCAGGGCTTTTGCGCCGGCTTCATCTATTTTCGTTCCTGACAGCACATCAAAACATTGATCACGAGGCGAGATTCGTTGACAAAAAAGATATCCGGACGAAGTTCGCGTAGCTCTTTCTCGAAATCCATTAATCCGGATCCTGCGTTGATCCAGGCATCTTTGACAGATTTTAGGGCTTTGACCATGTACAATCGTTCCCGGTCGGTATTGATAGTTTTGCGGCCCTTTAATTGAGATATGGTCTTGTCCGAACCAAGGCCCACATAGAGATCACCATGTGTGGCAGCCTCTGCAAAAAACGCCACATGCCCCGAATGGAGCATGTCATAACAACCTGAAACAAATACTTTCTTTGTCATATATACGAATTACACGAATTAAATACGAATTAACACGAAGCTATAATCAGAAGAAAACTGTCCACAAATACACACAAATGGACACAAATATTTTACTCACTGTCTTCCTGGGTCATACAATCCGATCACCCCACGCTTCAGGATCAATGTAATCGCAGAAAACTGCCAAAATTGTAATTGTCTTTGTTTCCTGTACCACCTTGTAATGGATGGTGTATGGAAATGATTTGATAGGTACGCAACGAACAGCATCATATCGTACCTGAAAGCCAAAGGCATTTGATTTAATATTTAATAGCTGACTTTTAACGGTTATAAAGAACTGCTTACCCAAGCCTTTCTTTCGGGAAGTATAGAAATCTACTGCACTTTGTATATCGTCGTAAACTTCGGGAGCAAAAATAATTTTGTACAAAACGGTTAAAGTTGCATTTTGTGCTCAATATCTTCCCATAGGAGACAACTCTCCGGATGTTCTTCCATTCTCTGAATTCGCTTACGAACTATGTCCTTATGCTCTTGTTTTATATCAGCAGATATTTCTTCTTTAATATTTTTTACAAAAGAAATATTTTTCATCATTTCAATGAAAATGTCTTCTTTATTGTCTGGTATTGAAATTGTAAAGCTCTTCATCACTTTAGTTATATCTTTTGTAAAATTAGCAAATTATTTTTTGATGTGCATTACGTATTTCACGAATTGGAGACGAATTTTCACGAACGATATCATCAAAATTAATGTGTTCCATGAAGAGAACCTTCTTTTCTTCATTCCCGTCTTCCGTCCGAAACAATCGGATAAAGTTTTTAAAAATGCTACCGCGGACGGTTGGTCTTTGGGCATTCGTTTTTCTATAAACATACCGCCACTAACGCGGCAGAATTTGTATGTGACCAGCATTGATGTCAGGTAGCCCAAGGTGAAGTGTTGGGGCGACCCTGTGTGGGTGTCCGATCAGTACAAATTGCAATTTTGTACCAGTGAGGCAGCGTTTTTATTTCATTTGATAATAATTTGATTTTCATTTGCCAAATGGAATACCCCTGAGTTTATTATCATCTCGGTTGGTGATTCCGAAATCATGGGTATTTCATTTCCGTAAGTGATATTTTTTACAAATCCGGACTAGCGGGATCAAGGGAAGCCGAAATCTTCTTTTTATGAGTCTGATGTTGTTTCCCCATTAAAGAAGACAAGGTTCGATGTAATGGGTTAAGAATCGTCAAACCGATGATTTCTTTCGAGTCAGATTGAATCCTTATTATGGTACCTTCGCCAATATCAACACCTTCTGCATTCTCCGGATTTCCAAAAGAGATATAAAGCACATCCGCTTCGGCATCATAATCCCATTTGATTTTCTCCTTTTTCTCAGCGATATTTAAGGTTTCCATACAATTCGCCTTTTTTTATTAATACTTCTGCTAAAATAGGCAGTTAAAATGAATCCATCAATTGTGCTTGTTTCTTTATAGACAACAATAAGATATTTATCGTTTGTAACAGGCGTTTTTTTATACAATTTAACTGCAAGGAACTCGCCAAAATCTCCCTCTAATTTTTCTATTCACTCGTTGCCTTATTCCGTCCGAAACGATATGTTAACGTTTGTGTAAATGCTACCGCGGACGGTGGACTCCATTCATTCCCTTACCCCGGGTTCCGCTTCGCTCCACCCGGGGCTATTAACATTTAACCCCTGCGGGGTAGGATTTGTATGTAAACAGCATTGTGGACAGGGAATTTGCATTTGTCATACGGATATCAAAATATTGCCTGGCTGCGCTTGTGGACAGGGAATTTGCAATAGGCTCTTTAATGCCAAAATGATGCCATGACATGGCTGATTGTTTTTTACCGCTATTTTGACTTCGAACAAATGGCAGCCGCGTTAGTGGCGTAATATTGGTAGCCCGGGGTGGAGCGAAGCAGAACCCCGGGTTGGGAATGTGGCATGAAGAGCAGTCCGCGAGGGAATTTTCAGAAATGAGTTTATTCGAATTTCGGACGGAAGATGCGAAGGCAGGAAAAGGATCAACCTGGAACGAAACTAGAGTATCCCGTGCGTTCTCAGTATTTCGGCCAGATCGGCGTGTTTTTTTGAATATTCCCGGA
>JAVHPO010000231.1:0-2775 GCA_036170635.1 Prolixibacteraceae bacterium
ACAATTATTAAAGAGCGAACAGGCAGACAAAGAAATAGAAGAATGGCTAGGCAAATAATTTGGACCGAAAGGGCTCAAAAGGAAAGAATTGAAATTTTCTCATTCTGGAATGACCGGAACAAATCTGTTATTTACAGCAAAAAACTAAATGAATTAATTAAGGAGTCACTTGTATTGATCTGCAAGTATCCTTTGATTGGGAAGCTCACTAATGAAGCAAATGTCAGGGTCAAAGTTTTAAGAGAATATCTAATTATTTATGAAATCTCAATAAATGAGATAGTTGTATTGTCTATTTGGGATTGCAGACAAAATCCGGAAGATTTAAAAAGAATAGCGAAATAAGACTGTAAACTAGAACAAACACCCTATAAAAAGCATATGGTCATGCAAACCCGAACTTTAAAGTTGCCAGATAATTTCATCGATATTTTGGTCAACCTTCCGGAAACTGGCATGGGTTACCAAATCGTTAAGGTGATAATGAGAAGTTGAAAAATTCTGCACCAACACAAAGTCCTCAATTCTGAATTTTTGATGTTAGAAGAAAATGAAAACATCGCTGTTAAAGACATTGACAAAATAGAATTGGATAACAAGGAATAAAAATAACTTGTTTCACATCCTCCTTCAGATCAATTAAAGCCCTACTTTTGTTAAGAAATTGAGTTCTTTTTCAACTACTCAGAGTCGTGGTATTGAAAATTATTCGAATTATCGTATTATTAAGCCGATTATTAAATTAGAATTATGAAGCCAAAAATACCCGCACAGTCAGGAACCTTTGAGTCGAGCGATGTCATTGTATTGATTGAACCCCTTCCTAATCGTTCGGGCAGGAAGATTGAGATCTCATCCACAGTCATGCAACAGTATGGAGCAAGTTTCAGGCAAATTGTAGATGGAATGCTTGATCAGTATGAAATGACAGATATCCATCTGATTGCAAAAGACAAGGGTGCGCTGGAGCCTACCATCAAGGCACGGCTCGAAACAGCCATCAAACGCTCACTCGGTCAACAGGAAGGAACATTGTAACACAAAGATCAATGATGAAGAATTTTAAAAATAGGAGGACGATGCTGTACATTCCAGGAAATAATCCCGCAATGATCCAGCAGGGTGGAATATACGGCGCCGATAGCATCCTTCTGGATTTGGAAGATGCTGTTGCCCTCAATCAAAAGGACGCTGCAAGAACGTTGGTCAGGAATATGATCCTTGTGACAGATTTCTACGATTCAGAGGTATGTGTAAGGGTCAACCATTTAAGCACTCCTTTTGGTTTGGCTGACCTGGAGGAAATTGTTCCGCTTCAGCCGTCAGCCATCCGTTATCCCAAAACAGAATCACCCGAGGAGGTCATTGAACTCTTGAATATCATCGAAAAAATTGAAGACAGGCATGGTCTTCCCCATGATAAAATGACGCTACATGCCATGATTGAAACTGCCATGGGTGTCCAGAATGTTTTCAATATCGCCAGTAAATTTAGCCGGATTGACGCCATTACCATTGGCGGGCAGGATCTGACAGCTGATATGAACATCATCTATACTCCGGATGGTACTGGAATCGATTTTGCCCGAAAAAGAATCGTTATGGCAGCAAAAGCCAGTCACATTGATGTCATTGACACGATTTTCCCGGATGTAAACGATGAAGAGGGATTGCGGAGGGAGACCGAATATGCCAAAAAGATTGGATTTACAGGAAAAGCGATCATCAACCCCCGGCAAATAGATGTGGTTCACGAGGTATTTACGCCAACTGAAGAGGAGATCAGAAAGGCTTACAGGATCGTCAAGGAGTTCAGGTCGAACAGCGCAGCAGGCATCGGTGTTTTTGCCATTGACGGCAAGATGATTGATGCCCCCATCGTCGCTCGTGCCGAGTATTTGCTACGGCTAGCCAATGTAACGGTTGGATAATGGTTTCGCATAGGGGATTGAAAAAATGAAGATACAACAGAGATCAAAAGCATAAAACAAGCATAATGTTAAACAGTTTAGGAAGGGAAATACCCGAGTACATTGAAGGAATAGGCAAATTGGAACCTTTTCAGGGAGCTCTCACAAAATTGAGCAAAGGCTGGATGGATGAGCCCACGATACCTGCTCCCAACAAGGCATACCTTCCGCATCAAAGTAAATTGTGCAAGACCCTGGAAGAGGCCATCATCAGAAGTAATCCGCACAATGGAATGACCGTCTCCTTCCACCATCATCTTCGAAACGGTGATATTCTTCTGGTACAGACTTTGACCATCCTGCACAATATGGGAATCCGGGAGATAACCCTGGCCTCTTCGTCGCTCAACGAATGTCACGATCCTATCCTTCCTTATTTGGTAGATGGTACGGTAACCCGGATTTTCTCTTCCGGAATCCGCAGTGAACTGGGACAAGCCATTTCCAAGGGTGTACTGGATACGCCTGTGGTAATTCATTCACATGGAGGCCGGGTCAGATGTATACATACCGGCAAAATACAGATTGATTTGGCGGTTATTCCTGCCTCTGCTGCCGATTGTGAAGGCAATGCGACAGGGTCTCATGGAAAATCGGCTTTCGGTTCGATTGGTTATGCCGTTATTGATGCCAGGTATGCGAAACAGGTGATTGTTGTGACGGACAACCTGGTAAATTTTCCCTGTATTCCGCTTTCCATCTCCCAGAACTTCATCGATCATGTGGTGCTGGTTGATTCGATCGGCGACGCATCGAAAATTGCCACCGGAACTACCCGTATTACCAACTCCCCGATGGATTTGAG
>JAVHPO010000232.1:0-2766 GCA_036170635.1 Prolixibacteraceae bacterium
GTGGTGTGAGAGGCGCTCCCCGTCAGTGCTTACTGGCGGGGCCGTCTACTCGATTATAACCAGTGCTATTTATCTGTATATCAAGTTTATTTCTGAAAGCTCTTGTCCTATTTGATGAATTCCCATTAATATCTTTTCAGTTTGTAATTCAGATGGCTTTTTGTGCCCAGTTACATATTGAGATAATAATGTTGCATTCATGCCGATTTTTTCAGCTAAGAATTTAGAGTTTATAACTTTATAGTATTGGAAGAATTGTTGAAAATCAATCTCAAATTTCAAATTTTCTGGAGTAATAGTTATCTTTTCATCTGCATAGTAGAGATTTGAAGCTTCATAAGCGTTATTTATCAAATCTGTAATTGTCTTACCTGTTGTATAAATTGGATAATCAACTGAATATGCAGAAAACCCAGTATCTGTTTTTTCAACAATCATTTTGATCTTTTTCTTCAACGTTTTCATATGCCTCTTTTTTTTACTTCATTTTAAACCTGCGTCTTTACGAATCTTCAGTTCAAGTCCTTTTCCAAGTTCTTGACTTCCATGATTTGGGAAAATAATCGTTCCAGGTTTTGAATTATGCTTCATTTTTACATGAGAACCGGTTTGAGAAACAGGGTACCATCCTTCTTTAATCAGAATTCGATATAACTCAGAACATTTCATGTAAGTCTTAATTTAAAGGCAAAGGTAAATAATTATTTACTTTATTCCAATTCTTATTTTGATTACAGAGACCCTCTTTGGCATTGGTAACAACGTTTTGGCGCTATGAGCATGTGGCGGGTTTCGGAGCGCTTCTCTATCAAACTACACCAAAACTTGATGCGGGATTGAATGTTAAATAACCGTATAAACCCCACCATTGCTTATGAGCGCGTGTTGCACTAAATCCCGCCCAGGTGAAAGGGGCGGGATAGTGGGTTTTCCATGTTAAATTCGTTCACCACAAATTCATTTAATATGGAAACAACAGTAAAGTTACGAAAAAAGTCGTTCACATTGGTTGAACAGGCCATTCATCAGGTTCGGGGCTTCCGGAACCTTTATCAGGAGCTGGATGACAAAGTGAGGTTGTCGGGACAATCGTCCTGCACCTTGCACAGTTACAGCAGGAAACTTGCCCAGTTAAGCCTTCACTTTGGCAAACTTCCCCAGCATATCAGCGAAAAGGAGCTGAACAAGTATCTTGCCCAGCTTGCCCGGCAGAGCAAAACCCCGTCACTGACCGACTTCAAGCACACAGTGTACGGAATCCGTTATTGTTACCGTATGCTTGGCATGGCAGAAAAAAGTGTTCATTTGCCGCAGATCAAACACGAAAACAAGCTTCCGGTAGTATTGAACTATCAGGAGTGCAAAGACCTGTTCAATGCTTCAGAACTGCTCAAACACCGCATGGTACTTTCGCTGATGTATTCGGCAGGATTGCGGGCAGGCGAAGTGAGCCGGCTACACCTGTCTGATATTGATTCAGGGCGCATGATGATCTTTATCCGGCAGAGCAAATACAACAAAGACCGGTATGTACCGCTGTCACCGTTGATACTTCAGGGACTGCGCAAGTATTACTATGCCTGTCAGCCGGTAGAGTATTTGTTTAACGGCAACACACCCGGTTCCCCGTTCAGTGTACGGGGCATGCAATGGGCATTACGCGAAGCGGTAAAGAAATGCAAACTTCAGAAAGGCATCACCCTGCATACCTTGCGCCACAGCTATGCCACACATTTGCTGGAGTTCGGAATGGATATTGTCACCATCAAGGAGCTTCTGGGACATGAACGCATTGAGACCACACTGGTTTACCTTCATGTGGCCAAACCAAACCGGTGCAACCTGTTCAGCCCGTTCGACAGGTTGTACGGCCACACCTGAAACCGGCCTTTGAACTGGCACAGGTCATTGAGCGGTTTACAGAGGGGTTTGCAGAGAAACATTCACCCAACAGTTACGTCAGGCGTACCCTGGGTGCCTTGCAGCGTTGCCGTACATCGTCATTGGGCGGCCATGTCGACAAATGCGACCGGTGCGGGCATATCCGCATCAGTTATAACTCCTGCCGTAACCGGCACTGTCCCAAATGCCAGAACACCCGGCGCGAGGCATGGATTGAAAGCCGCAAACAGGACCTGTTACCGGTTCCCTACTTTCATGTGGTATTCACGATCCCGGATAGATTGAACGGGCTTTTTCTTCAACATCCGGTAAGCCTTTCTAATCTGCTGTTTGCCTGCGCATGGGAAACCATTGCCCAGTTCTCTCTCACCAAACTGCAGTCAGAAACGGGGATGGTGGCCATTTTGCATACCTGGGGACAAAACCTAAGCCTGCACCCGCATGTGCATTGCATTGTTCCGGGTGGTGGCATCAACTTCAAAGGGCAGTGGAAGCAAGTGCGGAAATCAGACAATGGAAAGGTATTTCTGTTCAGGGTCGAACATCTGTCAGTGGTGTTCCGGGCTAAATTTATTTCAGGGTTGCAACGCCAACTGCCCCAGGACAATCAGTTCATCCGGGGACTGAAGACCAATGATTGGGTAGTATATGCCAAAGAACCCTTTGCCGGAGCGGAGCAGGTAATTGAGTACCTTGGACGGTACACCCATAAAGTGACCATTGGCAATCACCGCTTGCTGGACATAAATGAAACGGGCGTAAGTTTTCGCTGGCGCGATTACCGCGACAACCGGGAAAAAGTGATGACACTCGATGGAGCAGAATTTCTGAGGCGCTTCTCTCTGCATATACTTCCACGGCGCT
>JAVHPO010000233.1:0-2729 GCA_036170635.1 Prolixibacteraceae bacterium
ACCATTTCGATGACCGAGAGATTGTAAATGAAATATTTAACGCATCTACACTTAATTAACCATGCTATATTACCTTTTCAGATACCTCGAAAATTTTGATATACCCGGAGCAAGGATGTTTGAATACATCTCCTTCCGGTCGTCGATGGCTGTTATTGCAGCGCTGTTTATATCGACCATTTGGGGAAAGCGTGTCATACGGATGCTGCAAAGACAGCAGATAGGTGAAGAGATCCGCGATCTCGGACTGGAAGGACAGATGCAGAAGAAAGGAACACCAACCATGGGTGGAATCATCATATTGGCCTCAATTTTGATTCCGGTGCTACTTTTTGCCAAACTGGACAACGTTTACATCATCCTCATGATCATAACTACCGTATGGCTTGGGGTAATTGGCTTCATCGATGATTACATCAAGGTTTTCCTGAAAGATAAACAAGGACTCGCGGGCAGGTTTAAAATCATGGGGCAGGTTATGCTCGGTTTGATCGTTGCGGGAACACTCTATTTCGACGACAGTGTGATCGTTCGCGACCAGGTTTATCTTCCCAACGGGAGGGTGAAAACTGAATCAGTCATCAATGCCGTGACCGGTAAGAAGGAGTATAAGCAGGTCACAATCGACAGAAAATCAACGGAAACCACATTGCCATTTATCAAAGACCATCAGTTCGATTACAAGTGGCTGGTGGGCTTTGCCGGTAAACATGCCGACAAAGTTGTTTGGTTTCTTTATGCCCTGATCATTATTTTCATCATTACGGCAGTATCGAACGGGGCAAATCTCACGGATGGGCTCGATGGGCTGGCGACGGGTGTTTCGGCCATCAGCGGAACCACCCTCGGAGTCTTTGCCTACCTCAGTGGTAACTTCATCTATGCGGGATACCTGAACATCATGTACATCCCGTTTACCGGTGAGCTTACCGTCTTTATCTCCGCGTTTATCGGGGCGTGCATCGGCTTTTTGTGGTACAATTCCTATCCGGCGCAGGTATTTATGGGCGATACCGGCAGTCTTTCGCTGGGAGGAATTCTGGCGGTCTTTGCCATTATTATTCGCAAAGAGATCCTGATCCCGCTACTCTGCGGCATTTTCCTGATAGAGAACCTCTCGGTAATGATGCAGGTCGGCTACTTTAAATACACCAAAAAGAAATATGGCGAAGGACGCAGGATCTTCCTGATGGCCCCGCTCCACCACCATTTTCAGAAAAAGGGATTTCCTGAAGCAAAAATCGTAACCCGCTTCTGGATTGTTGGAATCATTCTCTCAGTATTAACAATTGCGACACTCAAAGTACGATAGCCATGGTTAAAAAGCGTTTGGTAGTTCTGGGTGGAGGCGAAAGTGGCGTTGGCGCCGCGATTCTCGCTGTTGCCAAAGGGTTTGAGACTTTTGTTTCGGACTTTGGCGCAATTCTGGATCTCTACAAAGACGACCTCGAAGCGCATGGCATTCCTTTTGAAGAGCGGCAACACTCTCCGGAATTGATATTAAACGCGGATCTGGTGGTTAAAAGTCCGGGTATCCCCGATAAAGCCCCTATCATAAAGTCTCTTGTAAATAAGGGAGTCCAAGTAATTTCCGAGATTGAATTTGCCGGGAGATACACCAATGCAACCACCATCTGTATCACCGGCAGCAACGGTAAGACCACCACCACACTGCTGACTTACGATCTGCTCAAACGTGCAGGGCTAAAGGTAGGTCTGGCAGGCAATATCGGCAAGAGCTTTGCCCGGCAGGTGGCTGAAGAGGATTTCGACTATTATGTCCTTGAAATCTCCAGTTTCCAGTTGGATGGCATGTTCGATTTCAGGGCCAACATTGCCATTTTGACCAACATCACGCCTGATCATCTCGACAGGTACAACTACGAGATGCAAAACTATACCGACTCGAAATTCAGAATAGTCCAAAACCAAACGAGCGACGACTTCTTCATCTACAACGACGACGACCCCGTTATTGCCGAAGAACTGGCAAAAAGGAGTCTCTCCGCGATGAAGCTGCCCTTTTCAGTTACGCATCGGCTAACTACGGGAGGATGGGTCGAAGGGGACAAAATAAAACTAAACGTACACAATAATATTTTCGATATGACAATTTTAGAACTGGCACTGCAAGGAAAACACAATGTGAACAACTCAATGGCTGCCGGAATTTCCGGAATGGTGCTCAAACTTCGCAAGGACGATATCAGGGAGTGCCTGAGCGACTTCCAGGGGGTAGAGCACCGGTTGGAAAGGTTCATGAGGGTACATGAAATTGAGTTTATCAACGACTCCAAGGCAACCAATGTTAACTCAGTCTGGTACGCGCTCGAAAGCATGTCGACGGATGTGGTCTGGATTGTTGGCGGGACCGACAAGGGCAACGATTATTCACAGCTGATGGATCTTGTCAAGGAAAAGGTCAAAGCGATTGTCTGTCTCGGCGTGGACAACAGCAAAATCAAAGCGGCATTTCAGTCAACCGGAATCGAAATTGTGGAAACAAAAAGTATGGATGAGGCTGTTCGCAGCGCCTATTTCCTGGCTTCAAAAGGGGATTCAGTTCTTCTGTCCCCGGCGTGTGCTAGTTTCGACCTGTTTAAAAACTACGAGGACCGAGGCCGGCAGTTTAAGGAGGCGGTAAGAAATCTGTAATGTGCTGATGAGATGATGAGATGATGTGTTGATGAGATGATGTGCTGATGAGATGATGTGTTGATGAGATGATG
>JAVHPO010000234.1:0-2728 GCA_036170635.1 Prolixibacteraceae bacterium
ACACATTCTTATTCAACTTTGATGTCCCGCCAGACAATAATGGCTCTGAAAGGGCTATTCGCAACATCAAGGTCAAGCACAAAATATCAGGCTATTTCAAATCACTTAAAGGTGCTGAGCAATTTGTGTTTATATTAACCCAAAACTACTCCACCTTTCAATCGAAAAGTATACCACTTAGTCATAAAAGAACGAGGATAGAAACTCGTTTATAAAACATGATAAGTATGTATACAAAACAAGAAATCATTATTCGCAGCCACCGTGAAGGCAAAAGTCATCGACAAATTTCACGAGAGTTACAGATCAACCGCAAGACGATAAAGAAGTATATAGAGGATTATGAACGTCTTCAAGCGGGATCAAACCAGCCAGAGATAGCACTTTCGGCGTTTTTGACGAGTCCACCACTTTATCGAATTGGCCTAAGAAGCAAAGTCCGTTTGACCCAGGAAGTACAATCCTTTATCGATACTCAGCTTGAAGCGAATGTCAAGAAAGTCCAACAGGGGATGCGCAAGCAGATTTTGAAGAGCAAAGATGTATTGCAATTGCTTCATGAACAAGGTTTCGATATTGGCTACACCAGTGTATGTAATTATATCAGGGAAAAGATGGGGAAAACAGCAGCCCCACAGGAAGCATTTATCCGGCAACAGTACCAGCCTGGGTCAACCTGTGAGTTTGACTGGGGCGAGATAAAACTAACTATTGCCGGAGCCATGTCCCGTTTTCAACTTGCTGTATTTACCTCGGCTTACAGCAATTATCGATATGCCCTGATTTATAAACGTCAGGACACCTTGGCTTTTATGGAATCACATGTTTCTTTTTTTGAACACATAGGCGGGGTTTTCCCCCAGATGGTTTATGATAACATGCGCGTAGCTGTTGCCAAATTTGTAGGCAAACACGAAAAAGAACCCACCCGTGCATTGCTCCAGCTTAGAGCACATTACCCTTTTAAACATCGTTTTTGCAATGCCTACAGCGGAAACGAGAAAGGACATGTTGAGCGCAGCGTTGAATACATCCGCAGAAAAGCGTTTGGTTTTAAAAGCGACTTTGCCAGTTTTGAAGAAGCCCAGCAATACCTGGAAACAATTATCAGTAAAGTAAACCAAACCAAGCAGCAATTAACAGGTTGCACTGCCATGGCTATGTTAGCTGATGAAAAAGGTCTTTTAATGCCCTACTCCGGACCATTGGCATGTTCTGATTTAGTGCAACTGCGGGTGGATAAATACGCCACGTTCAGTTACTGCACCAATCGGTATTCGGTATCGGAGAAGCTGGTTGGGTGCTTTATCGATGTAAAGATATTTAGCAATACTGTTGAAGCTTACCACCAAAACAAACAAGTAGCATCGCACCAGCGCGATTACGGCAAGCACCAGTGGGTCATCTCCATTGAACATTATCTGGATACCCTCAGGCAAAAGCCCGGTGCATTGCACGGGAGTGTAGCCCTTAAATGCAGCCCATATCTGAAAAAACTATACCTGCAATTTTATACCGATGCTCCGCGCGACTTTATTGATTTGCTTCATTATTGTCGCCAAAACAAAGTTAGTGCAGAAAATTTGGAAGCCACCGTGTCAAAGCTGGTTGGCCTATGCACCCAAAGGGTAACCACAGAGAAGCTAATGGCTCTTCTGGGCAACAAACCCAGGGAAGGTATCAAACAGGTTGCCATAAACGACCAAACGGTTTATATGGCCCATCAGCAGCTTAAACAGGTTGCCTCATTAATGAATTAATCAATCACAGTATGAAACTACAGAACGAAATAAAAGTACAAATTACCAGGTTCAGTAAAGAACTAAGACTGCCCGCTTTCCGCAATGAGTATGAACAGATAGCACAGCAGTCTGCCAAAGATAACGCTGACTATGAAACATTCCTTTTACGGCTAATGGAACGGGAATATGATACCCGGTTAGAAAACAGAAAGAAAGCTCAAATCAGACTGGCTGGTTTTCCGGCCAAACTTTACCTTCATGATTTAAAGCGTGATTTGCTTCCTGTTGATGCCTGTGCAAAACTCACCATGCTTGAAAGGCTCGACTTCGTGGCATCGGGACAAAACATCATATTGGCCGGCAATCCGGGAACTGGCAAAACCCATATTGCTACCGCACTAGGACTGAAGGCCTGTATGCAAGGATTAAAGGTTTATTTTACCACTGTTCATGGGCTACTTACCCAATTACGCGAATCTCATGCGCAGCGAACCCTGCGGCAAATGGAACTCCGCTTTGAAAAATATGACCTGGTAATCTGCGATGAGTTTGGCTATATCTCTTTTGACAAGCAAGGAGCTGAATTGCTCTTTAACCATCTTTCGCTTCGGGCAGGACGCAAGTCAACAATTATCACAACAAACCTGGGTTTCGACAGATGGGAGGAGATCTTTGGAGACCCGGTACTAACAGCGGCATTGGTGGACCGATTGACCCATAAGGCACATCTGATAAACATGAACGGAGAATCATACCGATTAAGGGAAACAAAAGAAATGATGAAAAAATGAAAAACCAAAAAACCAAAATCCGGTCGCCAGTACTCTTCAGATCGGGGTACCCCGATCTGAAGAGTACTGCCTTTTTTATTTAATCCAAATGGTATACTTTTGGACTGAAATACTGGTATACTTTTCGGTTGAAATAAACACGGCACCAGGCAATGAATATGTGGGTGAAGGGATAGATTCTGTCCCCAGGTATGC
>JAVHPO010000235.1:0-13594 GCA_036170635.1 Prolixibacteraceae bacterium
AAAGACTCATCCCCTTTGTACAGGGTGGTGCCGACCGTGGCTACAATCACCTTTTGCCCGGCAGCAACGTTCGGTGCGCCGCAAACGATAGGTGCAATCTCGCCGTTGCCCAGATTAACGGTTGTGATACTCAGGTGGTCAGATCCCGGATGTTTCTCACAGGTGAGGACTTCGCCAACAACCAACCCTTTCAGTCCGCCTTTAACCGACTCAACCTCCTCAACACTGCCGGTTTCCAAACCCAATTGAGTAAGGGTTTCTGCAATTTCGTCCGGATTCAGCGAGGTATTCAGGTAATCTTTCAGCCATTTGTACGATATGTTCATGCCAATATTTTTTGATGTTAAGTTGGGGATTCCTACTATTTAATGGAAGATCCGACCGATTGTTCACCGAAAGAGAGAAATTTCTGAAAGATTCTGACGATGATAATTTTTAACGCGACAAATTTAGGCAATTATACCCTAAAGTCAAATTCATTTCTACGATCTTGCATCAGTTACCCTACATGAAAAAAATAGATGAATCGAATGAACAACTTCCAGTTTGAGTTGTTCCAAGGCTATAATAATTTGCCGATTTTGGTTTCAAAGAAATAAAAATTATTCTTTGTAAAAATTTTTGCAATTTCTCAAAAAAGCATTTCTTTGATCCAAGATCACTATTAGATTAAAAAATAAATAATTTTTGGCTAAAATATTGTTTGGATTTAATGAATTACTATTTTGCATCACTTTTCTGACCTTGACAATTAAATACCAAGATAGGTATAACGTATTAAATACTAATAGAATAAAACATTTTTCGCATGGCTCCAAGCAACAAACCTCGTTTGGTAAAAGATTACGATAAGCTCCCGCTTGATATCCAGGGGCAAATAAAACTGAACTATCCCCAGGGTTTTGCCGGAAGTCTTATTACATACATTGATGCCAAAGGGAAAGTGGTCTCTGCATTGCCGTATGAAACAGACGATTTTCATTACCTTGTCAGGATGACATTGGCTGAGGCTTACGACATTATCGAGAATGATGAAGATTTTGGCGATGATGGAATCCTTAGGGATGATTTCGCCCTTCAGGCATTTGATGGGGGCGATGAAGAGGATGATGTGGAAGACATCGCCGACGAGCCGTTGGAAGATGACGATAATGATGACGATATTTAGGAAAAGCCGGGAGACCGGCTTTTTTTAATTAAAAATTAAAAATTAACGGGAGATTGCCTAATCTTTAATTTGTAATCTGTAATTAAACTAAGGATTTCAGCGTCCTGGTCGGGATGAAACCAATGAATATCGGGATCTTTCCTAAACCAGGTGAGTTGCTTACGGGCATATTTTCTCGAATTTGCCTTGATCTTTTCAATCGCCTCTTCAAGTGTATTTTTCCCATCAAAATAATCAAACAGTTCGCGGTAGCCAACCGTGTTGAGGGTGCTTAATTCTCGGTAGGGATAGAGACTCCGTGCCTCCTCTTCGAGTCCGGCTACCATCATTTCATCAACACGACAGTTGATTCGGTTGTACAATTCGTTCCTGTCTCGGTTCAGGCCGATTTTAAGGATATTGAAGGCTCTCTGTTTGGCCGTTTTTGTTCGTTGGGAGGAGAACGGTTTTCCAGTCAAGTAACAGATTTCCAGGGCGTGGATAATCCGAACAGGGTTCTGGAGATCAACTTCATGGTAATAGACAGGATCCAAAAGTTTCAGTTCCGCCCTCATTCGTTCAATTCCTTCCTGTTTCAACCGCTCCATGAGTGTCGCCCTTAGTTCGGGATCTACATCGGGAAGGTCATCGATCCCTTTGCATACCACATCGATATAGAGCATCGAGCCTCCGGTCATCAGAACAAGAGGATGAACGGTAAAGAGCTTCTGTAGCCTTTCCAGTACTTCAGTTTCGAACATGGCCGCATTGTAACTTCCATAAATGGAGTTGGATTGAATAAAGTGGTGTGGAATCTGTTTCAAGAGCTCCTCTTCGGGAACTGCTGTTCCAATTTGCATCTCTTTAAACAATTGCCTGGAGTCGCAGGAGATAATTTCGGTATGGAAATGATTGGCAATTTTGATACTGAGGGCTGTTTTACCTACACCGGTGGGACCGAGCAGGATAATCAGCGTAGGACGAGTCTTTTTGTTCAAAGGAGAGGGAGTTTCAGATAAATGGACGTTCGGAATTGAACTGGTAAAAGTTCGAAATTTTGTCCCTAAAAAATAGTGTGAGATTTTTGGTCTTCAGCAGATGAGTGGCTTTCCAAAAACCGACATCAGATGATGTCGTCCTTGTTGCCGTAAAGTTCAGTCAAATCTTCCAGTTCACCCAGATCGTTGAGAACACTCATGATTTCGGTGTTCTCGTCCAAAAGTAAATCTGTGTCGTTCTGTAAATTTCTCATTTTTAATTCTGCCTTACTTTTATAAGTCATCTTATCATAAGAATTTGAGCTCGTCTTCATAGTTGATCATTTTTAGGGGATTAACCATCGTTGAAATTTGCTCCTTACGCCGATCAAATTTATTGCGCAATGAATTAAATTGTTCAATAATTGTCTTAAAAAATGTTAAATTTTCAAACATAATTGGGAGAATCATTCTATCAGATGATTAGCTATCGCATAAAAGAGGAACGGACGGCAATGTCTACCGGCCGTTCCTCTTTTATGCGATATTTCAATGACCCTTCTTGATGTAGTTAAGGCATGAACCACTTTTAAACCAGACAATTTGCTGATCGTTGTAAGTATGCTTGGCCAAAATCTCCTGAGAGGTACCATTGATGTGGTGCAGGATAAGTTTCAACGGTTTTCCGGGTGCGAAATACTGAAGATCAACGATATCGATCCTGTCTTGCTCTTGAATCAGGTTGTAATCTTCCGGGTTGGCAAAGGTCAAAGCAAGCATACCCTGTTTTTTGAGGTTCGTCTCGTGAATCCGTGCGAAGGAGCGGGTCAATACCGCCCTTACGCCCAAATGGCGTGGTTCCATGGCCGCATGTTCCCTGGATGAACCCTCTCCGTAATTTTCATCTCCCACCACGATGGATCCGATTCCTGATTTTTTGTAGGCCCTGGCAGTATCCGGAACGGTGCCGTAACTGCCTGTCAACTGATTTAGTACTGAGTTCGTGTTCCCATTAAAATCGTTGACAGCGCCGATCAGCATGTTGTTCGAGATGTTGTCGAGGAGACCTCTGTATTTCAACCAGGGTCCTGCCATGGAGATATGGTCGGTTGTACATTTGCCTCGGGCTTTGATCAGCAGCGACAGTTGTGTCAGGTCTTTTCCGTTCCAGGGCTGAAACGGTTCGAGCAACTGCAACCTGTCAGAGTTTGGATCAACTGTTACCACCAGATGCCGAAACTCTTTGGATGGCGGGATAAGTCCGGCGTCTTCCACTGCAAATCCTTTAGCCGGAAGATCATCTCCGTGAGGAACATCCAGCATTACTTTTTGCCCAGACTCATTGACGAGCGAGTCGGTGATGGGGTTGAAATCCAAAGTTCCGGCAATGGCAAATGCGGTGACAATCTCCGGAGAGGCCACAAACCCGTGGGTCTTGGGATTTCCGTCAGTTCGTTTGGCAAAATTCCGGTTGAAGGAGGTCATGATCGAGTTTTCGGGCAACTGATCCGCATTGGCACGGGCCCACTGTCCGATACATGGTCCGCAGGCGTTGGCCAAAACGACTCCGCCGATAGATTCAAAGGCTTTCAATAACTGATCTCTCTCAACAGTATACCTCACCAGTTCAGAGCCGGGAGTAACCGTGAATTGAGCTTTTACCTTCAGGTTCTTGGCCTTTGCCTGAAGCGCAACAGACGCGGCCCTGCTCATATCTTCGTATGAGGAGTTGGTACAGGATCCAATCAGACCAACCTCCATCACCATTGGCCAGTTTTTCTCTTTAGCTACTTTCTTGAATTGGGAGAGCGGTGTGGCCAAATCAGGGGTAAACGGACCATTGATATGTGGTTCAAGCTCGGAAAGGTTGATCTCGATGAGCTGATCAAAATATTTTTCAGGGTTCTGATAGACGGCTGCATCACCGTTGAGATGCTCAGCAATGCCATCTGCCATTTCGGCGATATCCTCACGGCTTGTTGCCCTCAGGTATTTGGCCATGTTTGAATCGTATCCGAAAATCGAGGTGGTAGCGCCAATCTCGGCTCCCATGTTGCAAATGGTCCCTTTTCCGGTACAGGAAATGGTAGAAGCCCCATCACCAAAATATTCGACGATGGCGCCGGTTCCGCCTTTGACGGTGAGAAGTCCGGCAACCTTCAGAATGACATCTTTGGGAGAACTCCATCCACTCAGTCTTCCGGTAAGTTTGATACCGATCAGTTTTGGGAATTTCAGTTCCCACGGAATTCCGGTCATAACATCCACGGCATCGGCTCCGCCCACACCAATGGCGATCATACCCAATCCTCCTGCGTTAACAGTGTGGGAATCAGTCCCTACCATCATTCCGCCAGGAAAGGCATAATTTTCCAAAACCACCTGATGGATAATTCCAGCCCCGGGTTTCCAGAATCCAATACCATATCTTTTGGAGACGGTCGATAGGAAGTTGTAGACCTCTTTGTTTGTATTCTCGGCATTTTTAAGGTCGGTTACAGCGCCCTCCTTGGCCAGTATCAGGTGATCGCAATGGACGGTTGAAGGTACTGCTGCCTCATCTTTCCCAGCCTGCATAAACTGTAGCAAAGCCATTTGTGCCGTAGCATCCTGCATCGCGACACGGTCGGGATTGAAGTTGACATAGGAGGCTCCACGTTCAAAAGGAACAATGGGAAGTTGTTCTGAAAGATGCGCATAGAGAATTTTTTCGGTCAGGGTAACAGGCCTGCCCAGTAATGTTCTAAGGTTTTCAGTTTTCTGAGGAAATGCAGCGTAGACCTTTTTGATCATCTCAATATCGTAAGCCATAGTCAATTAAATTAAAAATTAAAAATTAAAGATTAAAAATGAATATCAGAAAGACTCATAAACACTTCAAATCAGTTATAAAACAGTCAATGGGTTAACCCTATTTTCGTTTCGCAAAATTGGCTATTTTTTGCTTAATATTATAGCTATTCTATGCTTATGGTGTTAAAAAAAATTCTACCTTGTCAATAAACTTATTTGTCAGTAAATCCTCTGGTCAAATTGAATATTTTGATGAATTGCGGATTTATCTGTTTAAGCTGGATTAATACTTTGTGATTCCTTTGTGTTATCCTTCGTGTACTTTGAGGTGATTTTTTTTTACCACGAAGGTCACTAAGGTTACCACGAAGGTCACTAAGGTTATCACGAAGGTCACAAAATGGGGAAGGAATTTCATCGCATTGATTTAAACGCAATTCTTTGCAATATGATTTTTTTACTAAAACCGCTGGTTGTCGAAAATATTCGCATTGCTTTTCAGTCAATTCGCAGCAATCTGCTTCGGTCGGTTCTGACGATCCTGATTATAGCGGTGGGAATTTCGGCCTTGGTAGGCATCCTGACAGCCATCGACTCCATCAAGAATGCCATTACTTCTGATTTCACCCGTTTAGGGGCCAACACCTTTTCCATTCAGAGCAGGGGAATGAGAATTCAGATAGGCAATCAGCGATACCGTTCCAAAAACTACAGCTACATCAGCTACTTTCAGGCCAAGGATTTCAGGGATCAATTCCATTTTCCCGCAGTAGTCTCTATTTCAACTATGGCAACCAACACTGCCACAGTGAAATACGAATCTAAGAAGAGCAATCCAAATGTGATCGTAAGGGGCATCGATGAAAATTACCTTTTAACCGACGGATATGACATAGAAAACGGGCGCAACATTTCGATGCAGGAGGCTTTCGATGGGACCAATGTGGCTTTGATTGGAGCAGAGATGGTTCCGAAGATGTTCCCTAAGGGTGTGGATCCCCTCGGTAAATTGCTAACCATCGGAAGTGGAAAATACACGGTGGTGGGTACATTAAAATCTAAGGGAAGTGGTTTTGGCGAGACCGGCGATAGACTTGTCTTTCTCCCCTTTGCCAATGTACGCCAATATTTTGCCCGGCCAAAAATGAATTTCAGGATTAGCGTGCACCCCAATTCCGCGCAACTGATGGATGCTGCTACCGGAGAGGCTGAAGGGGTTTTTAGAAATATCCGCAAGCTCAATATCTTGGATGACAGTGATTTTATTGTTGAGAAAAGTGACAATCTGGTCAATATTCTGCTCGAAAACATCAAATATGTAACCATGGCCGCTACCATTATCGGTGTCATCACCTTGTTGGGCGCTGCCATTGGATTGATGAATATCTTGTTGGTAACAGTTGCCGAACGTACCCGGGAAATCGGCATCCGCAAAGCCATTGGCGCCAATTCCGGCACCATCCGACAGCAGTTTCTGATCGAATCGATCGTTATCGGTCAGATGGGTGGCGCATTGGGTATCGTTTTAGGCATCCTGGCAGGAAATATTATATCCCTTGCCATGGGCACCGCCTTCATCATCCCATGGAACTGGATGATTGGCGGAGTTACGGTCTGTCTTCTGGTCAGTTTCGCCTCCGGCGTCATTCCTGCGGTGAAGGCTGCTAAGCTGGATCCGATTGATGCGCTGCGTTATGAATAGGGAATGATAGATTTGTAACATTGATCTCCTTTTCCCGTATTAAATGTATCCTATAACTCTGAAAACCTGAATGAAACTGATCCTTTCTTCTCTTTTGCTTGTAAGCCATTTTTTTCTGATCTCTCCTTTATTCGGGGAGCCTTCCCGTAACATCCGGGATTTAGCGAAAGCAAAACCAGACAGTAATCTTGTCAAAGCATTGAGCGATTTATGCTGGGATTACCGCTTCAAATCAGCCGACTCTGCCCTGCTGTTTGGGGGCCGCGCATTGGAGTTGGCCGGAAGAATTGGTTACCGAAAAGGGATTGCGCAGGCATACAACGACATGGCGATTATTTTTATCGATCGGGCCAATTATCATCGCGCATCGAAATACCTGAACGAAGCGTTGAAGATCCGCATCAAGATGAACGATCAATCCGGGATGGCATCGTTGTACAACAAACTGGGAATCATCGATCAGAAACAGGGAAGGTTAAAGGATGCACTTGAAAATCAGTTGTCTGCATTGAAGATTTATCAGAAACTAGGACAAGATAAATTGATTGGACATACCTACAACAATATTGCCATTATACATCAAAACCTCGACAATCAGGAGAAGGCGCTGGAGTACCATAAAAAAGCCCTGGAATACAGGATGAAATTGAACGACAAGATGGGAGAGGCTACATCGTACAGTAACATGGCCAATCTTTTTGCCCGCATCCACGACACTATTTCGGCTGTTTCTTACTACCAGAAAGCGCTGGATATGGCCAGGTCTATGAAGAATGAAGAGCTTATCAGCGGAAACCTCAGTAATATCAGCAACATTTACATGGGGAGAAGGGAGTATGGAACGGCGCTGAAGCACTATGAGGAGTCGTTGGCAATACGTGAGAAACTAGGTGATTCAAAAGGTATCTCCTCAACGCTTTCGAGGATTGGAACTGTGTATACCGAGACCGGAAGATACAGGGAGGCTTCCAGGGTTTTACACCGATCGCTGAAGATTGCCAGGGATATCTCGGTGGTGGAAGAGGAGATGAGCGCTTTGCTGGGAATGGCCAAACTGAAAGCCCTAACGCACCAGTTGGATAGCTCTTTCGTGCTGATGAAGGAGTACGTCAGCATGAAAGACTCGGTGTACGATGCCCGGATCAAACAGCAGATTCTTGATGTTCAATCGCAGTATGAAACGGACCAGCTGGAGCAGGGCTTAGAATTGATGAGAAAGGAAAAGGAGAATACCGAGATAAAACTACGGCAGAGAAAAACGGAATTACTGTTGGCAATTATTATTCTGATTTCCATCACCGGAGCTGGCATTTTCGAGTTCTACAGGTACAGACAGGGGCAAAAGGCTGCGGCTACAGCAGAAAAGCTCAAAGAACAAGAGATCAGGATCAATGCAGTATTAGAGGCACAAGAGGATGAACGGAGAAGGATCGCCAAAGAGTTGCACGATGGGGTCGGACAAACCCTTAGCGCCATAATGCTGAATTATCAAAGTTTGCGTGCGAGGTTGACCGCAGAAAAGCGTGCACCCGAATACCAAAAAATCGAGAAGATGCTGGATCAGGTTGGTTCGGAAGTTCGAAGTATCTCTCACCAAATGATTCCCAAAGAGCTTGAGCAATTTGGACTTCTTCCGGCAATTGAGGGAATGCTGAAGATGAATCTTGAAAATAGCCACATCCAATACCTGTTTGAAAATTCTGGTTGGTCGGGTCGTCTTAGTGATTCGGTTGAACTTGCTATTTTCAGGATTTTGCAGGAGTTGGTGAGCAATTGCATCAAACATTCAGGCGCCAGTCATTTTTCCGTTCAGCTCCTGCGGCTCCCTGCCCATGTTGTACTGGCCGTTTCCGACAATGGCGTGGGATTCGATGTGGCCAACAAGGAGAAGAACGGAATAGGTTTATTAAACATAGCCAGTCGGGTCGATGCCGTGAAAGGCCATCTTTTCTATGAATCAACTTCTGAAAATGGTACAGCAGTAACCATCAGAATCCCAATTGTATGAATCGTATTAAAGTTCTCCTGGCAGATGATCACCAGATCATACTCGATGGTCTTCAATCCCTCCTGAAGAATGCGGCGGAGATCACTGTGATTGCCGAGGCCAACAATGGACGCGAGGCATTGCGTGTGCTTGAACTCTTGCAGCCGGATGTTGTTCTGATGGACATCGATATGCCTGTTATGAACGGAATTGAAGCGTTAAAGGAGATCCGCCGCCGCTTTCCAACAGTGAAAGTGATTATCCTTTCAATGCACAGCGAAACAGGAATGATCAGGAGTTTGATGGATCTGGGCGCACAAGGCTATCTCCTGAAAAGCTGTTCCCAGGAGGAGCTGTTTACGGCGATTCGAAAAGTAGCCAGGGGCCAGTCGTTTTTTTCCCCGGATGTGACACTCTCTTTGCTGAGAACCGATGGTGGCGAGAGAACAATCAAAGATGCACGGAACGAAATGCTCACCGATCGGGAGTCAGGGATTCTTAAGCTCATTGTGGGCGGTTTTTCCAACAAGGAGATAGGAGAGAAGCTCTTTATCAGCCACCGAACCGTTGATACCCATCGTACAAATATTATGAAAAAGCTGAATGTTAGCAATATAGCCGGATTGATCAGTTATGCCATCAGACATGGAATGGTATAGATCCGGAGATTGATTTGAATGCACCTTCCTGCAGAACGCCATTGAATAGTAAATACCGAATTCTATTTCCATCTAACCACCAAATCAAAATAGGGTAAACGTCGTAGGCCAATTACGACAAATCCACTATTTCAGGCCACCCTGGCTTGCCATAGTTTTGTCCTTGTAATTGCTTAATTCAACATTCGAACATCATCCTGATTACTTTACGAGATAATCACAGAGTTTCCGGTCAGGTCTCCTTTCACTTTGGTGTTTTGAGGTAACCTAAGCAATTACACTGGACGGAGCTCTGTGTTTTTTTTTACATGGGCCTGAAATAGTAAATAGAAATGAAACAGCTGCTTTATTTTTAGGTTTCAGCTTTAGGATACTCCAAAAGAGAGAATACAAAATAGAATAAACATTCAAATTTTAAATAATTGATTATGAAAAGAGTAATAGCGTTTGCATTGATTTTGCTCTCTGTTGGGTGGGCTAAAGGACAAGAGGAGATGAAAACTATCTGGGAGTCCAAGATGGGACACCAGATTCAATTCTCAGGGACTTCACTTGAGGGCGAACACAGTTACACAGCCTCCGATAAGGAGATAACCGTTTTTGACAATGCTACAGGGAAAACCATCTGGAGCAAATCGTTCAAAGAGATTGTTCCAAAAATGAGAAAGATCGATGAACTCATCCCTTTTTGGAGCTCAAGTACCATCTTTTTGTTCGACCGGAAAATTGGCAAAGATGAGATGGCCTGTATCAGTCTTGAAACCGGGAAAAGTCTTTGGTCAACAGAGAAATACCAGGACATAGATGAGAATTCAATTACCTACATTGGAGAACAGGATTGCTTCGCCATTTCCTTGAAAAAGGAGTTGATCTATGTCAAAGCCCAAACAGGCGAAGAGTTGTGGAGAACAGAAAAATTTAAAGGAGTTGTGGGACAATACTCTTACAACAGTAGTGACAATACGATGGTGATGGTCAATTTTGTTCCAAGCACGCTAGGGGCTTTGTTTTCCGGCTTCAAAAACCAGATTGCCAAAATTGATATGAAAACTGGGGAGATCCTTTGGGAGAGCACCTATATTGGCCGGGCTGAGCGCAAAGTAGTCACCAAGAAATTTCTTTTCGACCTCAGTGTTGTGCAAGGGAAGGTCTTCTTAAGGATGAATGGAATGCAGGTATACGACTACAATAGTGGAGCCAAATTGTGGTCGGCCGCATTCGACTTCGCTCCCGAACATGTGGTTGGCAAACCCTTGGGTTGTAAAGCGTTTGGCGCTTATGGAATCGTTGCCGACCCAGTCATTGACGGCAATGAGATTTATGTCCTTGACATGGAAAGCCGAAGCAAACAGTTCGTCAAAAAATACGACCTGAATACAGGAAAATTGCTCTGGTCGTCGCCTGAAATAAAGGATGCAAAAGCCATTCCCGGAATGAAGGTGGAAAATGGCAAAGTATTGCTTCAGATAGGAGGTGTGGTTGAAAAACAATTTATCAAAACGAGAAAGTCTGGTGATCAGGTAATTACTGAATATACAGTTGAATTTGAGAATGTGAATCCCTGTGGCGTTCAGGCCTTCAATACCACCGACGGAGCCCTCCTCTGGGAATCCGGCCGGTTCCGCAAAGGGATCACCAACATGATCTCGTTGAATGGAAATACCATTGTTTGCAGCGGCAAGGAGCTATATTCACTGGATATTGCTACTGGCAATGAGAAGTATGAGGTGCCGGTATCAAAAGGAGGGGTTGGCTTGGCAACTCAAATTCTGCCATTTAAGAATAGTGAAATTGTTGTGGTTGGCGAAAAGGGGATCTCTACCTTTGATGCCACTTCAGGCCAATTGATCAATTCCGGAAAATACAAAACAGCTTCGATGGACGACCGCGTAGGCGACATTCTGGTGATGAAAACCGACAAGGCCGATATTGCCACCTTCGATCTGAACACCTGCAAATACAAAAGCTTTGACGCAAAAACAGGAGCAACCACCTCCTTGTCGAGGGATGGGAACTTTGTTTACGTATATGAAAAGAAACTGGTCACCAAACTCAGTACGCATTAAATCCTGCCTATCCACTGCCATCAAAAGGCCTGAGAGTTGCTCGAAGGTCTTTTGATTGGTTGGTTGATCGGGTAATCAAAAAACACCAGGTATCATGATTAAAAAACTCCATTCACGCGCATCCGTTCTCAAATACATGCTGATAGTCTGTATTTTATATTCTGTCAATTCTCAGGCACAAATCAATTTTGGACTTAAAAAGTTAAATGTCTGGACTGAATTTGCATTTGCGACACCCAAACAAGAGATGAAAAACTTCTATTCATTTGGAGACCCAATGAAAATTTATTACGGAGCTGATTTGCCTTTCGCTTTTCTTCAGTACAGTAAGAAAAGGAATACCGGTTTGAGTATCGGGGCATTTTTAGATCACGAAAAGGCAAACTTCACAGATGAAAGCTATGTCACTGACGGTCTTGATGCTAAGATGACTTCTGTCGGAGTCAGAGTCCGGCCATTCGGGAATATGGCCATTTATCAACCAAAAGGAAGCGTGACAAACGGGCAATTGACGACCATAACAACCCACAAAGTCAAAGGTACCGATGAATTTGGAAATGCAACATATAGAGAATATATCACCACCGAAAGTACTCCACTTTGGTCTGAAGAAGGGGCAAAACTACTGGTAACAATGTTTTTGTCAGGTTTGTATTTCGATTACGGTGTTTCGCATTTAGCGCTGATTGAACCGCCAACACCAGATGTAAAACGAACTGCAGTTGTTTATAGCTATGGTTGCGCACCTTCGTTGGTGGTAGGACGAAAAGTTACCTTTTTTATTGATTTGTCTATTAGAAAATATCAGTGGACCAACAAGATGAACACGACTTCCGCGATTAAGTCATTTCACACGGGCTTTGGACTTGGTTTTAATTTATAAATCGGCAAGTCATGAGGAAGTCGTTCACACACAGTGGAATGGTTAAAATGAAAACCACATAGTCACATAGGACACAATAGAAAAAACTATGTGCTCTATGTGTCTATGTGTCTATGTGTCTATGTGGTTAATTAACAACTCGTAAGGCATTAGATTAAAAGAAGAAATATGAAAAACTTATTGATCACAATAATCTCAGGAATAATTCTACTTACTGCGTGCAAGAAGACCGATGTTAGCCTTAATGCACCGCCGACATCAGCATCAAACACAAAAGTTCCGAAGCTAATTCAGGAAAAGAATGGCTGGCATGTGTTAGGAGGACAAACCATTCCATTAACCGTTGGTGCAACTCCAGTTCAGTTGATGTACGAAAACGGACATTTTAGCCAAACCTACAAAACCATGTTTTACGCGAATCCAAACACAACCGTATTTAACTATGCGCGTTGCAATACAAAAGGAGATTCGGTTATCATGAAACAAGCTGACAATATCGAATATCAGCCATTTTTCTATCTCGACGGAGATGCGAAAGATGTTCGGTATGGTGCATATTTTCCGTCTCAAAGCACTTATGAGGCAAGTAGTCATGTTGCAATGGGTGTTTATGGCATCGGTCCGGCAGTGCAGGATGTCAACACCAGACTTTTTGATTTTCCAGCGAAATTTGGTGGTTATGCATCTTCCCCAGGAAAATTTGCCAATCCAAACTGGTTTGTTTATCAGGATGTTCAAAAAGGCGGCCTTGCAGCGTACCGCATTGGAACGGCTCAATTGATTGATATGGCCGGATTTTATCAAAACGATTTCGCGATTCTGATGGGCGCTTCCGGATTACAAATTGATGAAGCTTATTGCAAAACCAATCCGACCCACATGAAGTGCTATTTCGCCAGCACCAATGGCAATTACAGCGTTAATGGGCATTCCCGTAATTACATCAGCTTTTACACCCCAGATGATGCCAGCAAAACTGTTTTTAGGGATTCCACCTCGATGTATCTGGCCGGTGGAAGCATCCTTTCGTGTTCAGATGCGAACAATGTGTATTATTTCCTGAATAAAACCTGCGACAAAACGGACATCAGCCGGAAAAACCCAAAATTACTGATGCTGGTTTTCGACAAGGCAACTTTAAAACTGACCAAAAAGATGTTTTGGAGTCAGGACTTTGATGTACTGGAAGATATTGTAATGATCCCATCTAAAAATCAGGTCTTTATCAAAGCAAACCTTGGTACCAACGGACTTTTCAAGCTCAATTTAGCTGATAATTCCATCACCAATATTACGCCTCAACTGGTAGGAGATAATGGGAACTCGATTGCTTCAGTGGCAATTACAACTGATGGAAATAAACTATATGCGACCGTTGGA
>JAVHPO010000236.1:0-13572 GCA_036170635.1 Prolixibacteraceae bacterium
AAGCGAACACTGAACTGGCTGAAGAGAATGCCCAATTGCGTACTGCACTTCAACACTATCAGCTTAGGGCAACAAACAATTCCCGTCAGGGCTATTTGAGTGAGCGCAATCCCCTGATTGCGATGTCCCATGATTCGCTGAATAAAATTGTCTACTTCTTCACCACAGCGAGGGTAATCAACAACTCTATCAATCAACGACACAATTTTCTAACTCTCAACAAAGGACGTTTCCAGGGAGTCAAAGCCGATATGGGTGTAGTCTCTGCGGGAAGGGTGGTCGGTCTGGTTACCAATGTTGGCGACAATTACAGTACCGTGATATCTATTTTGAATGAAAGATGGAAACTGAGTGCGAAAATCAAACGCAACGATTTCTTTGGATCACTCTCCTGGAATGGCAAGGATTACCGCAAAGTTCAGTTAAATGAAATTCCATACCATGTTCCGGTCCAGAATGGAGATACTGTCGTCACAACCGGATTCTCCTCCAGCTTCCCTGAAGGTCTGGAAATTGGGATAGTTTCAGAATTTACCCTTGGATCGGGCAGCAATTTTTACACGATTGATGTCGACCTGGCAGTTGATTTTAAAAGCATTGTTCAGGTCGCCCTGGTAGAAAACAGGCAATTAAAAGAGATCGATAAACTTGAATCCTTGAACAACGATGGTAAATAACCTGCTTAAATATTCACTGATTTTTGTTGTTTCAGTCTTACTTCAAGTACTGGTTTTCAATCACATACTAATATTCAGAATGATCTCGCCATTCTTTTATCTAATCTTCCTGCTTTTGCTTCCTTATGATACGCCCCGTGCTTTGTTGATATTTCTGGGATTTATTTTAGGCCTTTCTGTCGATGCTTTCACCAATACGCTTGGAGTCCACGCGGCGGTTTGTGTCGTGATTGGCTTTATCAGACCAGTGATTTTAAATGATATTTCAACCCGCGAAACACGGGAATCGGTTTCGGCTCCAAGAATCTCAACCATGAGTCTGAACTGGTTCATTAGTTACACTGCCATTTTTGTAACCATTCATCACCTCTTGCTGTTTATGCTTGAGGCCTTTACTTTTCAGGGATTCTTTTTCACTTTGGCAAGAGCCATCCTGAGCGGGATTTTGTCTATTGCATTGATCGTTATCAGTCAGTTTATATTCTTCCGCAAGTAAATTCCAAAAAATAATTTTGACCGATGAGTATTTGGCTTTGACGCTAGAATATTGATAAGAATATCTTTACTTTAGCTTCCTGCTGTTGGTTACTGGTTTCTGTTCTACAGTGACAAAAATTCTTTCGTAACTAACTGACTTACAATTTATAAATTTCCTCCAAGCGGAAAATTAATAAAATAGCAATAGACGGTGGATACCTATACCAAACGACAATATTTGCTGATAGGCATATTTTGCTTAGCTTCCCTGGCCATGATCTTCCGGCTGTTTTATATTCAGGTTATCGACTCTTCCTACAAGATTTCAGCAGATAACAACGTTTTGCGCAGACAAATAAATTATCCTGCCAGGGGATTGGTATATGACCGTAACCACAAGTTGATTGTTTACAATCAGGCGGCTTACGATGTTTTGGTTACTCCCAGGGAGATGAAGGCTTTTGATACCCTCTCTTTTTGCAGGATCGCGGGTGTTGATAAGGCAGAACTGGTGAGCGAAATCAAAAAAGCCAGAAGTTATTCCAAGTGGAAACCTTCTGCAATCGTCAAACAACTCTCGGCCCATAGGTATGCAGCCTTACAGGAACAGCTTTTCAAATATCCCGGATTTTACATCCAGGCCCGTACTTTACGACAATATCCGGCGACGATTGCCTCTCATACACTTGGGTTTGTTGGTGAGGTAGATCAGAAGAAAATCGACGAAGACAGGTACTATGAAAGTGGCGACTACATTGGAAAATCAGGTATTGAGCAGGCATATGAAAATGAGCTTCGGGGGGTCAAGGGAATATCCTACATGATGGTCGATGTGCACAACCGTGTCAAAGGATCTTTTGAGGGAGGAAAGCTGGATACAGCTGCCGTAATCGGGAAAAACCTTATCTCCGGGCTTCATGCTGATTTGCAAGCCTACGGCGAACGGCTGCTTGCCGGAAAAGTAGGAAGTATTGTGGCGATTGAGCCATCTACGGGTGAAATTATGATCATGGCAAGTTCTCCAACTTTTGATCCGGGAATGTTTGTTGGTAGGGAAAGAACAAAGAACTATATCACCCTGTTCAATGATCCGCTGAAACCCATGCTTAACAGGGCCATCACCTCTTCTTACCCTCCCGGTTCGACCTTCAAACTTGCCGATGCCATCATCGGTCTGGAGGAGGGATTGCTCGGTCCTGAAATACGATATTCCTGCAACGGTCCCCGATCGACACCGATAAAATGCACCCATAACCATGAAACACCACTACCCTTGTTAAGTGCCATTCGTGAATCCTGCAACTCCTATTTCTTCCAGGCTTTTCGTGCCATCATCAACAAATACCCGACTGCAGAGGAAGGATTTGAAGCCTGGCGGAACCATTTGCTGGATTTGGGCATAGGACACAGGATTGGAGGGGACTTGACAGCTGAAAATGCGGGTAACGTCTCGAAAGGCACCTATTTTGACCGGATTTATGGGAAAAACCACTGGAACGTCATGACAATTAGGTCTTTTTCAATCGGGCAGGGAGAGTTGTTAATGACACCGCTTCAACTGGCTAATTTGGTTTCTATCATCGCTAACAAAGGGTATTATATTGCACCTCACATGGTACGCAGTATTCAGGATTTTGACCATTCAGAAAGAGTACTCTCCTTCGAAAAACATGTTACCCAGGCAAATCCCTATTTATTTCAGGTTATTGCTGACGGTATGGAAAAAGTAGTGGATGGAGGTACTGCAAAGATCGCCAAAGTCGATGGGATAGCCATTTGCGGAAAAACAGGGACCATTCAAAATCCGCATGGTGCCGCGCACTCTGCCTTTGTTGCATTTGCACCCAAAGAAGATCCTAAGATTGCCATCTGTGTATATGTTGAGAATGGCGTTTGGGGTGCACGCTATGCCGCACCAATTGCCAGTTTAATCATCGAAAAATACCTGACTGACTCCATCGCGCCCAAAAGAAAACCGTTGGAAGCCAGTATGCTGAGCGCTGATTTGATTTCAGCCATGCATTTGACGGGGGGAGACTGAGGGAAGGATAAAGGATAAAGGATAAAGGATAAAGTTAAAAGGATAAAGTAAAGATGTGTGCCGGATCTTTCCTAATGGCTGGCCATTTTGATAACTATGATTGATTGAATAAATGAAGAGTCAAAACAACATATTCCTTAATATAGATTGGATAACCATCTTACTTTACCTTGCATTGGTTATGATGGGCTGGATCAATATTTATGCTGCCGTTTACAGCGACGAACATCAGAGCATTCTTGACATTGGTCAGCAATATGGAAAGCAGATGATATGGATCATTGCCGGACTGTTTCTGGCTATATGCGTCTTGATTGTAGACAGTAAGTTTTATGTAGCCTTTGCATATCACATTTATATCTTGATTCTCTTTCTGTTGGTGGCTGTACTCTTTTTTGGTCGCGAAGTAAATGGCGCCAGGGCCTGGTTTGAAGTTGGAGGGGTAGCCCTGCAACCGGCCGAACTAGGCAAATTTGCCACCAGTTTGGCAATAGCCAAATACATGAGTCAGTTTGGGTTTAAGATGGCCAGGACAAAATCATACATCGTTCTCGGAACCATGATGCTGTTACCTGCCTTGTTAATTTTGTTACAGAATGATACAGGCTCCGCGCTGGTATTTGCCGTCTTCTTTCTGGTTTTCTACCGTGAAGGTCTGCCGGATGTGATTTTAATTGGAGGATTTACGGCAATCATCTTGTTTATTCTTGCCTTGCTGTGGACCCAGTTTCAGATACTCATTCTACTGATCATCGTCTCTTTGATCCTATTCACGATCATAAGACAAAGTATAAAAGAGGGTGTGATAGGATTTGTCATGGTCACGCTGATCTACGGAATCATGTTTGGACTGAAAAACATCATTGGTTTCGACGCCACACCTTTTCAACTGATGGTTTTTACGGCCATACTTTCAGTACTGATTTTCATCGTTTATGGCTTTTCCAGGCACATCCGTCAGGCTTGGTTTGTACTACTCTTTTTCATATTTTCCATTGCGATTAGCTTGTCTGTGAACTACTTCTATCGCAGTGTAATGGTTTCTCACCAGCGCGATAGGGTTGACAATCTCCTGGGTATAAAAAATGACTTGTTGGGCGCCGGATATAATGTGCATCAGTCAAAAATTGCCATTGGCTCGGGAGGAATTATTGGAAAAGGATTTCTAAAGGGAACACAAACTAAATACAACTTTGTGCCGGAACAAAGCACGGACTTTATTTTCTGTACCGTCGGGGAAGAGTGGGGATTTTTAGGAACAACAGTGGTAATACTTCTCTTCCTGATACTGCTTATAAGGTTGATTTATCTGGCGGAGCGACAACGATCGACCTTCAGCAGAATATATGGCTATGGCGTTGCCTGTATTCTCTTTTTCCACATCGTCATCAACATCTCCATGACCATTGGTCTCGCTCCTGTTATCGGCATCCCGCTACCTTTCTTCAGTTACGGAGGATCCTCCTTGTGGTCATTTACCATCCTGCTCTTTATCTTTATCAAGCTGGATGCAAGCAGGACGAAGAATTTGCGGTAAAAAATTTCTCTTGTTTGGTTTACAATACTTTATTATCTTCATATCATTATTGGAGATAAGAATTGTTTTATCCAAACCTAACCGGATGCCTTTCAATACCAAGACTCACAGAAATAAACATCAAACGCTTTCAGGTCTTCGACGCTGAAAGGTTGCGCTGCGAACAACGCTTCGAAAACCCGAAACCCGTCAGCGTGCGAAGCTCCCGGCGTTGTAGATAGAAAATATTAACACTAAATCGTATCAGTATGAGATTCAAAATTACCCTTAACCGTACCGGAAAGCAAAAGATGCTTCCAATAGATTATCAGTATTACCTGAGCGCCTGGATTTACAAAGTGATCAGTATGGCCGACCGTGAATTTGCCAACTTTCTGCACACCTCTGGTTACACTACCGGAAGTAAGCGATTTAAACTTTTCAGTTACTCGCCGTTAGATTTTGGCAGGCCTGTTTTATGGAAAGAAAAAGCCTTGTTTGAGATACATGCCGAACAGCTTTTCCTGAATGTCTCTTTTCATTTGGCCGAGGCTGCCGAAAAATTCATCATCGGGTTGTTTAGCAACCAGCGGGTCTATGTTGGTGACCAGTTTAATGGATTGGATCTGGTTGTTAGACAAGTTGAGCGTCTACCGGAACCGGTTTTGACAAACACGATGCATTACAGAGCTGTTTCACCGGTAGTAATCAGTCTCCAAGAAGATAACAGTAAATACGCCCAATATCTGGCTCCAACAGATAACAACTACAACAACCTGCTTTTGCAGAACTTGGTGAATAAATACAACTCAGTTCCCAATGCTCCTTCTTTGCCCGAGGATAAAAATTTCGATTTTGAACTAAAAAGCACTCCAAAATCAAAATTGGTAGCCATAAAGCCCAATACCCCTGAACAAAGCAGAGTGAGAGGATTTGTATTCGATTTTGCATTGACCTGCCCTATTGATATTCATCGGTTCATCCTGGCAACCGGAATCGGAGAGAAGAATTCGACTGGCTTCGGCTGGGTAGAAGCGATGTAATGGGAGCAACAACGCTTTCAGGTCTTCGACGCTGAAAGGTTGCGCCAAAACCTACATCGCGGAGAACCAAACCCGAAACACGAAACCCGTCAGCGTGCGAAGCTCCTGACGGTGTTACAGTGTTGGAAAGGAAGAGGATGAAATTAAAATGAGGATATGAAAGAAATAAAGCGGAAAATATTGAATACTTTCCGCTTCCCATTGGGTTCGATTAAAGTCATTTTAAGGAATGTTTTATTTCTAATCACTTATGGAGGCAATTGAAAGACGAATTCACAAACAGCATAAACTATGAGAATACACCTAAAAATTCGAACATCAAACAAGATCATCCCATTTGATCACCAACCATTATTAACCGGTACCATCCACAAATGGCTGGGATGGAATAATGAACATGGAAAGATATCCTTGTATTCCTTTTCTCAACTTGAGGGAGGCAAAGCAACTCCGAATGGACTGCGATTTGAGAAAGGCACCTCCTTTTTCTTTAGTTCTTACAACATTGATTTGATTAAAAAAGTAGTTTCAGGAATTCAAGTCGATCCTTCCCTATTCTATGAATTGGCTGTTTCTGAAATCGTAATTCAAGAAAATCCGGATTTGGCGGATAGAAATCTGTTCTTCACTTCCAGCCCAATTTTTATAAAACGAAGAGTTGGAGACCGAATTAACCATATCCTATTTGATGATCCCCTTGCAAGTTCATACCTAAAAGAGACACTTCAAACAAAAATGAACGAAGCCGGAATTGTGGATGAATCATTTGATATCCGGTTTGAAACAACTTACCCCAAAGCAGGGACGAAAAAAATCACCTACAACGGAGTACAAAACCGAGCCAATTGGTGTCCGGTAATTATTGAAGGTAAACCAGAAACCAAACTATTCGCATGGAATGTGGGATTGGGAAATTCTACCGGAATTGGGTTTGGTGCAATTAAATAAAACCATGCCTTCAAGGTTTTGAAAACCTTAAAGGTCTAAAATGCAGCAGATATGTTATACGTAGTAAAATATACAGGTCCGTTCGGGTTTATCAAACCCTGGACAGCAGTAAGAGATAGTAAAACGTTCAGTCAACAATTCCTCACACCTTCGATTATTGAGGGAATAAGGCAAAAATTAGAGGTTAGTTTGATTGTTCGACACAAACTATCCTATTCTTCGATCAGTATTCAGCAAGAGCAAACACAAACTCGTGGATGGGAAAAGAAAACACAATTAAAGATGATGGTTCGTAACCAATCTATTCTGGAACGTGGAGTAATGATCGACCCTATTCTTTATTTAGCTTTTGAAAAGGGAGAAGATGCCGAAAAGGGCGCAATACAACACATTTGTTTATGCCGGAATGAGGATATTTTATTCCCAGATACTGAAATATTAGAAATGGAAGATTCTGAATTCGATAACCTGACTGGCTTTGAACTTCGCTTTGGTGAAAACGAAAAATCATTTTTGGCGGGTTTCAATCGCTTCGATGAAACAAAACCCATGTATGGTTGGTTGGAAATAACTGGTAAACCCGTAATTGGAATGTAATGATTGGTTTTGACCACATATTAGCTAAAGGAGATCAGAATGGGAAAACACCACTGACACGACATTTAACTGAGGTAGCTCAATTAGCAGAAATTGTTGCTCTGAATCTTGGGTTAGATACTTCAATTGCAAGAAGGGGAGCCATCTTGCATGACATAGGTAAAGCGAGTACTCTTTTTCAACAAACTTTAAGCAAGAATTTTCAGAGACCCCCCGGATTTGTCTTTCGTCACGAAATAGCATCCTTGTTTTTTATCTCATTGCTAAATAAGGAGGAAAAATATCCCATTATCGACATGATTGTGGCTCACCATAAATCAATTTATCAGGATACAGGGGGGAAAGGAATACTTGATTTGATTGAGAATGATCCAGATTGTCTTTCCAAACATCTGAAAAATTTCGAAGTATGGAGTAAGGATGCGTTATCAATTTTGTCCTTTTTGGGATTTGAAACAACCCCAATTTCGCTTCAACAGGCGGAAGCAAACTTCTGGGATGTTAGGGATTATTGCGAATCAAAAACTTATGGTTACTCCCAATGGAAAGGGGTTTTAATTGCGGCTGACCATCTAGCCTCGGCAATGGAAGGATATTCAGATGCGCTTTTGAAGAGATTATACGTTCAGCCAGATTTGAGTTATTACCATTCCCGAAAAAGTGAATTATATCCTCTGTCATTACTTTCGGTGGATGATGAGCGATTACATACACTTGTAACAGCCCCTACTGGTGCAGGAAAAACTGATTTTCTGATCCGTCGATGCAAGGGCAGGGTTTTTTATACACTTCCTTTTCAGGCATCCATCAACGCAATGTATGAGCGGATAAAAGAGGATTTGAAAGAGACGAATGCCGATGTGAGGTTACTTCATGCATCATCAAGCATTACGTTGGAAAAAGGAAAGATCGAAGAGAAGATTTTACAACGTCATATCGGAGCTTCTGTTAAAGTCCTGACACCTCACCAAATGGCTTCTCTTGCATTTGCTACCAAAGGATACGAAGCTATGATTGTGGACTTAAAAGGATGCGATGTTATTTTAGATGAGATTCATACCTATTCGGAAACTACACAGGCTATAGTTTTGAAAATAGTTGAAATTCTCTGCAATATTGGTTGTCGGGTTCATATTGGAACCGCCACTATGCCAACCGTCTTATACAATCGCCTGATTGATATTCTGAGAGGAAAAGCGAATGTATTTGAGGTAAGTCTGCCCAACGAAGTCTTAAATACATTTGACAGGCACATCATTCATAAGACCGATTCGATTGAATCGTTGCAAAGTGTAATAGATGATGCCATAGAACAAAAACAAAAAATTTTACTCGTATGCAATCAGGTAAAACGAGCTCAAAAGTTGTATGAAAGCTTAATCGAGAATTATCCTGATGTACCCAAAATGTTAGTTCATAGTCGATTCAAAAGAGGCAAACGTAGCCAATTAGAAAATGATCTGAGAAATATTTACAATAAAAGTTCAGAAGCTTGCTTGGTTGTTTCCACGCAAGTGGTAGAAGTTAGTCTGGATATTAGTTTTGACCTGATGATAACCGAATGTGCACCAATTGACGCATTAATTCAACGATTTGGAAGGATCAACCGCAAGAGAACAAAGAAAACTATTGGACAATACAAACCCATTTATGTGCTTAATCCACCAACCGAAAAAGCAGATGCATTGCCTTATGGGCTAGATGTTCTGCAACGCACCTTTGAAGCCTTACCCAATGGAGAATTAATGAAAGAGAAGAATTCTCAAGATCTGATTGATAGGGTTTATCCTTCTATTGAATTTGTGGATATTGATTTGAGTTCGGTTTTCAAAGAGGGAAAATGGAGAATAAAAGAACTTTGGCATAATTCAAAGTCGGCACTTTTAGAAACTCTCGACATTGATTCCGTCACTTGCATCGAAGAAGTCGACAAAAAGTTTTACGAAACTGCTTATTATGAAGAACAGTCTAAATTAGAAATTCCGGTTTCTTATCGCTCCGTTGGCTATCTGAGTTTAGATAAATCAAATGAAGGCTCACGACCTTTTATTATTCCGTCAAAAGCGTACGATACCGAATTAGGTTTTCTGATTGAATTTGCAAAACCAGAGTTTTATGATGTTACTCAACGATTTTTATAAAAATACAATACTATGATAGCAGCAAATATTGGAAGAGTTTTTCTTGATGCTTACAACGAGAAGAATAAATGCGACTACTCGGCTAAAGCTTTTTTTGTGGAGAAGTATTATAACATATTTTATAATCACCATAAATACTTAATGTCAGCGGGGAATTCCCCTTTAGAAAATCCGAAGATTAGCTGGGATACAATGAGAAGTGGACAGATTCCTTATGAAACAATCGAAAAAAGAAACAACCGCTTTACAAAGACAATTCAAAAAATTGAGAATGAACCAGCCGACGCTAGTATTGCCATCGGATTTCCTTCATTGGATTTGACAGCAACCACTTCGGGACAAATTACCAACATGAATTTGCCATTAAAAGAAGATGATGTTTATCTATCGTGGATCGGCAGTGGCTTTGGCATCGGCGTACAAAGTGGGTTATCCCTGTTGTTTAGTAATAAACAAATTCTGTTGGATTTGTACGATGGCTGGCAACTTTACAGAGAGTTTTTAAATAAAACACCCAATTTGAGAGGAAACCAAATCAATACATGGAACGGTCAGTGGATTGAGCATAGATATAATAAAAATACCTATGATGCCTCCAATCCATCTGCTTTATTTAATCCTTTCGGAATAATGAAAGATGGTGGATTAGAGGTGACCTCACAATCGTGGACAAAAGTATTAGTCAGAATTGCCTACAATTATCCTGATTCATCCTTGACAGCTTATATCTATAGCTTGGGTCAAACAAATATAACTATAGGATTTGTTCCTTTCGAATTACCACGGATTAAGCAACCCTATGAATTATTTTCTAAGTACTTCGGCACTAACAAAAGAGAACAGGTCGAACAATTATTTGGTACTGCTTTCGGATTTACAAAAGCTTGTCAAATGGGTGCTATAGGAGTGAATGCCTTAGAGCCTAAAGGATTTAGAGAATGTCTAGATAAAGGAGCTATTCCTAAATACAATGAAACCGACGAAGAGAAAACAATTAATTTTAATACATATCAAATCTGGCTATTAGCAATGTTAAACAACGAACAATTATGGGAACATGCGCAAAAGATTGCGAAAACCCTCAACAGTTACTCAATTAGTGACACCAATGCAAAAAAGGTAAAAAGCCAAGAGGTTGCAAACTTATTGGCTTCAGTAAACAAAAAACAGTTTATCGATGGACTGACTACCATTGTGAAAGGAAGTCAAAATATTGAACAACTGGCACAAATAGCGGAGCTAATAAATGTCATGCCCATTGACAATGTTCCTTACTTCCTGACACTCATTCGCTTTCAATACGCAATAGAAAATAAAAAATCTTAAAACTAGAAATCATGTATCCTTACATTTATTTAAGAGCGTTGAAACACGCCGAACACACTGTATTTTGTGTTCAAGATGGTCAGAAAACCTATTTTGACCCACAATTTAATCGGGTTGTTGCCTATTCAAGTGGACAACAAGTAAAACGATCAATTCTCGATGCACTGACATCCAATCTGAATGTTCAAATGGCACCAATAACATTCAATTACAATGTAACCAAGGATAAACAATTAGAAAACAAAGAACCATGGTCACCATGTGATCCAACTTATGTTGACCAATTACTTGGTGGATGGATGCGTGCCGGAGATGGAATTACCGTTAAGCGAAGAAGTCCATTATCAATTTCAGCCATGCGCCCCATTCACCCGCTACTTGCCGGAACAGATAAAGAGAACCTGACTTTCGACCGGAGTGATAAACCCGATCGTCATCCGGTTAATGTCCGATTGGGAGATAAACTCTTAACCGATGATGAAATTGATGAGTTCTTAACCACAAACAACCGGACACTTCCCCGAAGAAACTGGATTCCTGATAATGTCAGGACAGGTGGTTTGTTTGTTTATGATGTTGCAATTGACCTTCGCACACTGTTTTGTGTTTCTGTCAATCAACATGAGCCAGAATTATCTAAAGAAAAAATTGAAGATCTGAAATCGAAAGGATGGGTTGAAAGTGAAAATATCTTTGGCAAATGTTTGGTTTTGCCGAGAGAAGAGCGGGAAAAAGTAATACCTGCTTTAGCAAGTGCTTTACTAAATTGGAGAATTACCTCAAATCAAGCTCGTACGTTTAGTTTGATGGAAACCTTGGCGATCGCAATAAGCGACAATGCAAATAAACTTGCAGGAGCAATCAGAGCAAAATTGATTGAAGATGGTGAAAAACCCAAGGCCAAGCCAATTATTGATGAAACAGCTGGAGCCGATGTTTTTGTAACTCTTCCATGCTCAAATTATGTGGTTACAGTAAATGAAAGTGTCGATGCAATTGAGCAAGCAGAACAAAAACTAATCGACTTAATGACTGCTTTTGATTTTGAAAATCAGTTAGCTGAAGTCTAATCATTTCGACTTTACACCTCTGAACGGGTTTTGTACCCTTTCAGAGGTAATTGAAAAAACACACTCCAACATGTCCAAAACAACCTTAAAAAAACACCTCCAATCGCTCACCAAAGAGCAGATTATCGGGCAAGTACTCGGCCTATATGATACCTGTAAACCGGCAAAGGAATATCTCGAGTATCTGCTCAATCCGAATGAAAAGGAAAAATTCAAAAAGTACAGGTCGGTGATCATCAATGAGTTTTATCCCGAGGCGGATCGTTTTGATCCTTCACTTCGCTTTTCTGTAGCTAAAAAGGCGATCTCCGATTTTCGCAGTTTTAAACCATCGACTGTGTTGCTGGCCGATCTGATGGTAACGTTGCCCGAAATGGCCTGCAAATTTACACACGAATACGGCGATATGTGGGAACAATATTACACGAGCGCTGCCAACAATTACGAAGCCGCTTTGAAGTTCCTTCAACAGAACAATCTGCTGAAGAATTTTAAACTCCGCTGCGAAGAATGTGTGAAGTATGCTGAACCATGTGGTTATGGCTTTGCTGACGAAATAAGTGACTTGTTCAGCGAGTATTATGAATAATTTTGCTATTTCGTTTTTTAACGTTCATGGTACCCAACATATGGAGGATTTAACCACTTATTAAACTATGCGTTATGAAACCCGATCAATTGTTAAACCAAATCCTTCCGATCCTTCATTCGGTGAAAGAGGATGGGAAAAAGCTTCAGCAGATCCTTGATTTTCTGCTCGAAGAGATTTACGAAGAGCCCGACGAAACAGTTGTTATTCCCGAAAGGCACCAGGAGTTGGTACGCAGGATAGCCGAAAACATTGACTGCGGTCTTGTTTGTTTTGTCAACCCCGACACCTTCGAAATGGAAGATGTACCGAAGATGATGGCTGAGGATCCTCACGAATACAGATTGCTTACCGGTGTGGGTGGAAAAGATTTGAACCTTCATCACAAGAAGTGGAAAAGATGTATTACGGTTGAACCGCCCGAGTCGTCGGAATCGTTCGGAATTATGGAACGTTTTATTGATGAGGTTGATGATAAAACCTTGGTAAAGAGATTGATCAATGCCCTGAGCAACCGAAGACCCTTTGCAAATTTCAAGGGCCTGGTTGAATCCTCCAAATACAGGGAACAGTGGTTCGCGTTTAAACAGAGAAAGTTGGAAGAATATGTTTGGGAAAATCTTATCAATGAAAATTTTATATAGGCCAGGAAGACTGAACCCTGGCTGTTTACCAAAATAACCATTTAATATAGGCGCCATGTCCGATCCGCAAATAACCCTGGAACCCGGTAATTTCTACCACATCTACAACCGCGGGATCAACAGCTGCAACCTGTTCCGTGAGCCAAACAATTATGAACACTTCCTGGGTTTGTACGATAAATATATATCGCCGGTGGCCGATACGTATGCATGGGTGCTGATGCCCAACCATTTTCATCTGCTGGTAAGGGTGAAAGAGGATGTTGTTTATAAATATTCAAACGCTGACAGGTCTATCGACGCTGTCAGGTTTGAAGAACAAAAATGGCAAACCACCTGTCTGTCCGACCTATCCGACCTGTCAGCGTGCGAAGCACCTGACAGCGTCATAAACCACAAAATCCCCAAAGCCCATCTTCATTTCTCCCATCTGTTTAATGCATACTGCAAATACTTCAATGCCTATACCGGTCGCCACGGATCCCTCTTTGAACGTCCCTTCC
>JAVHPO010000237.1:0-13411 GCA_036170635.1 Prolixibacteraceae bacterium
CCCTTCAAAATTATCCGACTCATCGCTCAATGTGAGATCGCGACTGAATAGTTACGAATTTTATTTGTTTGAGTTCATAAATGACGAAATTCAAGCATTAACACTACTGCTCATTTTCACATTTCCACATTTTCCAATTTTCACATTTACATTTGGTAACTTTGCATTTTCATCCAAAAAAAATTCGGAACCTATGTCAGTGCACAAAGAGATCAAAAGGGTAACTACCCATGTACTTTCGGAGATGAAACTGCAAGGGGAGAAAATTTCTATGCTTACATCCTACGACTACAGCATGGCTAAACTGGTGGACCAGGCCGGGATTGACGTTATCCTTGTCGGGGATTCAGCCGCCAATGTCATGGCGGGTTACGAAACAACCCTCCCGATCACCCTTGATCAGATGATTTACCATGGAAAGTCGGTCGTCAAAGCAGTGACCCGTTGCCTGGTGGTAGTAGATATGCCATTTGGTACTTACCAGGGAAACTCGCTCGAAGCTTTGAACTCTGCCATCAAAATCATGAAAATCACCCATGCCGATGCGGTTAAACTGGAAGGTGGCAGCGAAGTGATCGAATCGGTGCAACGCATCCTGTCGGCAGGTATTCCCGTGATGGGGCACCTTGGCTTGATGCCGCAGTCGATCAACCGTTATGGCACCTATGTTGTCAGGGCCAAAGAGGCAGATGAGGCCAAAAAGCTACTGGAGGATGCCAAATTGCTGGAAGAGGCCGGATGCTTTGCCATCGTGCTGGAGAAGATTCCGGCATCGCTTGGCACGAAGGTCGCGAAAGAGTTGAAAATCCCAATTATAGGTATCGGAGCCGGCGGCGGTGTTGATGGGCAAGTACTTGTAATCCACGACATGCTTGGCATTACCCAGGAGTTCTCACCAAGGTTTCTGCGCCGTTACCACAATTTGGCAGCCGAAATCAAAGGTGCTGTAGGCCACTACATCAAAGATGTTAAATCGAAGGATTTTCCTAATGATAAAGAGCAGTACGAGTGAGATGATGTGTTGATGTGCTGATGTGTTGATTAGAAGATGAGATATGAGACATGAGACTTGAGAAAATGAGCCCCGAAATTCTTCATCCATCAACAAATTAGCAAATCAACACATCATCACATCAACTAATCAGCACATCATTGTCAACGGCATGCAAGAAAAAAAGCTAGAGATTCTATTTGAGGACAATCACCTCATCGCCATCAACAAGCGCTGTGGGGACATCGTTCAGGGCGATAAGACAGGAGACAGCCCCATCGGTGAAGAGATAAAAACCTACCTGAAAGAGAAATACCACAAACCCGGAAATGTCTTTCTGGGGGTGACCCACCGGTTGGACCGGCCAACGAGCGGGGTTCTGCTTTTTGCCAGAACTTCCAAATCGCTTGCCAGGATGAATGAACTCTTCAAAAACGAGGGGGAGATCAGAAAAACTTATTGGGCAGTGGTTGATGTCAAACCGGATCCGTCTGAGGCCACCCTGGAGCACTGGCTGGTTCGCAATGAAAAACAGAACAAGTCTTTTGCCTATCCCAGGGAGCAGAAAGAGTCCAAGAAAGCTTCGCTCACCTACCGGTACATCGCCTCTTCCGATCGTTTTCACTTGCTGGAAATTGAACTTCATACCGGTAGACATCACCAGATCAGGGCTCAACTGGCGGCCATCGGGCTTCACATCAAAGGAGATTTGAAATATGGATTTCCAAGATCCAACAAGGATGGCGGCATTCACCTCCATGCCCGCACCATCCGTTTTATTCATCCGGTCACCCTCGAACCGGTGACCATCACCGCACCTGTTTCGAACGACCCGGTGTGGCAATTTTTCGAAAACAGGCCGATCTGATCTTACGCTACAGAGCAATCCCGATCGTAAGGCTCAATGCTTTCGTATGGTAATCTTCAGGCTGGTTGGCAATTGATGAGAGACCCATATCATACCTGAGGTCGAAACGGATCCCCTTCCTGAAAATTGGTGTCTGGTAACCAATTCCAAATGTGGCGCCCCAGTCGGTTTTATTGCTCTCCGGAACCAATGAGGAGTTGGATGGACGTGTCTGGTTGCCCGCTACAAAAGCAGCATACGGACCTGCATTGATGTAAAAACAAGATCCTGATTGCTCCAGTGTTTTTGCATCGCGGAACTGCAGAAGTACCGGAACCTGCACATAATGAATCATAAAATCGATTGGATTGGAAATATTCAACTGAGTGGTTTCGTTGTAACGGCCCTTTCGGATGTAGTTGATTTCTGGCTGAATAGCAAATGATTTGTTCAATTGCAGGTCATAAAAAGCGGAGGCAACATAAGAATATGTCACATTGGTGTTGTCAAGCAGGTCTCCCTTCATGGAGAGGGTCGTTACCGCCGCCCCCTGTCGAATACCAAATTGATTTTGGGCGCACAGCCCAGTTGTAAGTAAAATAAGCACAAAGGCTAAAAGAATGGAACGGATTGACGTCATGATTTTAAAATTTCTTGAACTCGCATAGCATCACTATTGATGCCGCAAAGAAACCGAGCCGCTCCGAATTAATTTTTGATCTATGTCAAAAAATGAAGCTTTCGGGAAAATTTTATGGTACCGGAATAGAGTTATTTTCTCAGTTCTCCTCTCTCTTGATCAGCACCCTTCCGTCCGAAATGGGATAGCTACTTTTCTAATATGCTACCGCGGACGGTGATCCATCATCATTCCCTTACCCCGGGTTCCGCTTCGCTCCACCCGGGGTTATTCATGTTTAACCCCTGCGGGATAGGATTTGCTCAAATCTTTCCATGCGGTACGCTCTGGGGAGAGCTTCATTTTCACATTTCCCAATTTTCACATTTCCGCATTCTCATCTTCTCAACTCTCACTTCCCTGCCCTGATCCTGCTCAGCGTCTCCTGTGTGATCCCCAGAAAGGAGGCGATATGGCCCAGCCTGGCCCGTTGAAAAATATTGGGATAATTGTGCATCAACGCGTTGTAGCGCTCTTCCGCACTCTGAAATTTGATGCTGTTGATGAACTCGGTCAACTTCTTGGCCAGTTCAAAAACCGCGTGAAAGGCGAATTTGGCCAGGTCGTGGTTCTCATTCAGCATGGTTTCCATATCGGTGTATTTGAGCGAATAGACCACCGAATCCTCCAGTAATTCGCAGTAGCTAGGAGAAGCTTTGCGCTGATAAAAACTGTCATGCGCGGTCAGGAAACTATTTTCGGCGAAAAACCAGGCGGTAATCTCCTTCCCTTTACCAGTATTGTAATAGATACGCGCCAGTCCCTTTTCGATATAGAAAATGTGCCGGCACACCTCCCCCTGCCTGAAGAGCAGGTGCCCTTTGGGAAATTCATCCCTTTGAAAAACGGCGCTCAGGTTTTCCTCCGCCTGTGGCGAAAGGTTTGCGATGCTTTTGATATTTGGAGGTAGATTCATTGCAAAATATTTAGATTAAACTTATCGATAAGTAGTTGAAAACTATATTTCTAAATTGTCCAAGATTAGCAGGGGAAGGTCAGTTGCCAACTTGTTATAAAACTTCCAAAGTGCCAAACTATATCCAACTTTTGATTCCAAAAAATACACAAAATAAAATTTTTCACTGATTAGATTCAACTTTTTGAAAATGAATTAGTCTAAAAGTTCGAAAACTAATCTTTAAAGCAAATGTTGTATTCAGCTTTCACATGATAAAAATCTTGCAACAATTGCATAAATTACTTATTTTTAACATGTTTAGATAAATAATTTTTCTCTTATTTAGTTTTTTTTAATCTTGAAGCTCATCAAATAATATAATTACTATGGAAAAAAACGACGAAAGGGGAAATGCAGATTCCATTGAACGAAAGCAGATTAAAGGGGCTTTAGAAGAAAGTGAAAATAAATACCGCTCTCTCTTCGAAAATGTTCAGGACGTTTTTTTTGAGACCAATCTTGAAGGGATTATTCTCGAAATAAGCCCATCCATCAAATATTTCTCTGATTTTGACAAGGAGGAGCTATTGGGCACATCCATATTCGATATTTATTGCAATCCCGAAGACAGGGTTGTTCTACTAAATACAATTACATTACGTGGTGAAATTCGGGATTATGAATTAAAACTCAAAACAAAAAACGGTCAAATAAAGGTTGTTTCAGTAAACGCCCGCTTAATTATAGGTCCCGATGGTCGGCATGATCGAATCGATGGAGCGGTGAGGGATATCACCGGACTCAAGCAGGCAGAAGAAGCGCTCAAAAAAAGCGAACAGAAATACCGCAATTTGCATGAGAGCATGATTGATGGATTCGCCTACATCGACATGCAGGGTTACATTAAAGACTACAATGAATCATTTAAACAACTACTTGGATATAGTGACGAAGAACTATCATTACTCTCTTACAGGAATTTTACACCTGAAAAATGGAATATTTTTGAAGATCAAATTATTACAGATCAAGTGCTTATACGGGGATTCTCTGATATTTATGAAAAAGAATACAGGAAAAAAGACGGCACCATTTTTCCTGTCGAAATTCATGCGTTTTTAATAAAGAATGATGCCGGTGAAAATGAAGGAATATGGGCAATTGTCCGCGATATTACTGAACGTAAGAGGGCTGAAGAAGCATTAACAGAATCACATCAACGACTTCTGGATATTATTGATTTTCTGCCCGATGCTACCTTCGTTGTTGACAACGAAAAGAAAGTTATAGCCTGGAACAAGGCCATAGAAGAAATGACAGGAGTGCAAAAGCAAGATATGATCGGCAAGGGGGATCATGCCTACGCAATTCCATTTTATGGCATGCAGCAGAATGTATTTCTGGATCTCATTGACAATAACGACGAAGAACTAAATGCCAGATACAGCAATGTTATCAGGAAAGGGCTTTCGTTGCATGCTGAAATATTTGCACCAAACTTGTACAATGGCAAAGGCGCTTATATTTCTGTATTAGGCGCGCCACTCTTTAATGTCTGTGGTGAGCGCATGGGAAGTATTGAATCCGTCCGCGATATCACCGACCGCAAGCGGGCAGAGGAGGAATTGAAGCTTTCGAACCAGCGGGTTGCATTGCATATCCAGCATACACCGCTCGCCTTTATCGAATTTGACCTTGAAGGTCGGGTGAGGGGTTGGAATCCCGCTGCGGTTAAGATTTTCGGATTTTCGCAAGAGGAAGCCATCGGGCAATATTGGACATTCATTGTGCCTCACGAGATTTGGAGTTCCCTTGACGGCGTTTGGGATGCCTTGGTGAAACAGCGTGGCGGCAGTCGGTCCAGTAATGAAAATATTACCAGAAATGGGCAGAAGATCAGTTGTGAGTGGTATAACACACCACTCATTGATCAGGATGGCAAGACTTTAGGAGTGGCCTCACTTGTCATGGACATTTCCGATCGTAAGCGGGCGGAAGAGGCACTGGTCAAACTGAAAAAAGCAATTTATAATTCAGGGGAAGCTATATTTCTTACCGATCGGGAAGGAATTTTCACTTTCGTCAATCCCGCATTCACCTCCTTATACGGCTTTTCATCTGATGAGATTGTTGGTAAAAAGACTCCACGTATTATCAAGAGTGGAGTATCAGATAAGTTGGTATATGAATATTTTTGGCAAACCTTGGTAAATGGGAATGAGGTTAAAGGGGAATTAATTAATAAAAGAAAGGATGGAACCCTGCTTACCATAGATGGCTCTGCTACCCCTATAATTGACGAAGAAAAGAATATTATTGGCTTTCTGGGGATACAGCGCGACATCACCCAGCGCAAAAAGGCAGAACAGGAATTACTCATTGCCAAAGAAAAGGCCGAGGAGAGTAATCGGCTTAAAACAGCATTTCTGAATAACATCTCTCACGAAATACGAACCCCGTTTAACGGTATTCTGGGGTTTCTGTCCATAATACAAGACTTTGACCTGACAGGAACAGAAAGGGACGAGTATATCAGCATTATCAACAAAAGTGCCGACAGGCTAATAAATACCATCAACGACATTGTTGAAATGTCGCAGATTCAGACAGGACAAATGAAACTAACAGCATCAGAAACCAACATTAAAATGCTGACTGACGATCTGTCCAACAAGTTTAAGGCCGATGCTGAATGCCAGGGGCTGGAATACACCCTCAACAACGATTTGCCAATCGATATGGCGTGCATACCCACAGATAGTACGAAACTAAATACCATACTGTCAATTCTGATTGGTAATGCCATGAAATTTACAAAAACAGGTTCAATTCAAATTGGAATCAAATTGAGAGCAGTTGGCAGGGATGTAGAACCAGCCGAAAAGGTTAGTGAGCCTGTCGAACTAGAGTTTTCTGTAAAAGATACAGGCATCGGGATTCCTATAGATAGGCGGGAAGCCATATTTGAACGATTTCAACAAGCTGATTTTTCAAATACCCGGCAATTTGAAGGAGCGGGATTGGGCCTCTCCATCGCGAAAGCTTATGTAGAAATGCTGGGAGGGAAAATTTGGGTAGAAAGTAATCCTGAATGTACATCCGGAGAGATAGGCACAACATTTTATTTCACGATTCCTTATAATGCGGAACCTGAAGAAAAAACAGATATTGAACGTGATGTTTCTTCTGATAACACAGTTAATCAATTTGATCCAGAAGTTTCGGGCCTGAAAATATTGATAGTCGAAGACGATGAGATGTCGGAACTGTTTCTCAGAAAAGCGATCAAATCATTTAGCAAAGAAATCCTGCACGTAAGAACAGGAGTGGAAGCCGTGGAAGCGAGCCGAAACAACCCTGACATCGATCTGATTTTGATGGATATTAAAATACCCGATTCAAACGGATATGATGCTGCCATTCGAATCAGGCAATTCAATGACAAAGTGGTCATTATTGCGCAAACAGCCTTCGCACTATCAGGCGACAGAGAAAAGGCCATAGCGGCTGGTTGCAATGATTATATTCTAAAACCCATCAAGAAAGAGCTATTGACGGAGTTAATTCAGAAATATTTTCAATAATATATGAGGTCGGTGGAAAAACTACCAAAACAAAACTTTGTTTCTTCATGATTGAAAAATCGGGTAAGAGTTTAAATTTTTAGAATAAACAGATAAAGTTAAAGAAGACTATGGTAAAATCCTAATTTTTTGCTCTGTTTTTCAGGGGGTTATAGAATTTCACTACGGACAATTCTGCTTTTAGGCATATCTTTATGAAAAATTGTCTAATTTATCGGGCTCAAACTAATTATTTAAAATGGAAACATCTAAACTTTCATTCGTTGCATTGAAATTCAAAATTCATTTTGAAATTATTGCAATATTGATTCTGCTTTGTGCATCCAGCTCTTACGGCAAAAAAATTGTTCAACCGGTTTTAGGACACCGTAGCATTAACATTTTGAAAATTGGGAACCTGGAATTTAAAGATCTCAACAAGAATGGCAAGTTGGATAAATATGAAGATTGGCGGTTATCCCCGGAAGAAAGAAGTGCCGATCTTCTTTCCAAAATGTCTGTGGAAGAAAAGGCGGGTTTTATGCTCATCAACACAGTCGCAATGATTGGAGCAAAAAGAGCGGAAGCCGATGGCTTGGTTGCCAGTGATTTCAGTGAAAGCGGTGGCCAGGGTCGTGGTGGCTTCGGTGGCGCACGTGCCGACAGGGGAGCCACCTCTACTCAGACAACTACGGGCCCAACCGGGGTTGCCGGAGTACTGGCCAACATGAGTGGCGGCGGCGGAGTCACCAAATTTATCACCAAATTTTACAACCGCCATTTCATCTACCGGATGAATGAAAGCGCTAAAAATACAGCCGAATGGGCCAATAAATTACAAACGCTGTGCGAAAGTCAACCGCTAGGTATCCCTGCAATTATTGCATCAAATCCACGAAATAATATTACCATGAACGAAGCTCTTGGCACCAGTGCAGGAGCGACTGTCTTTTCGGTTTGGCCAGGGGAACTTGGCTTATCGGCAATGCACGATCTGAAATTGACACGGGAATTTGCCGATATTGCCCGCCAGGAGTGGCTTGCCGTCGGTTTGCGAAAGGGGTATATGTATATGGCTGACTTATCTACGGAACCCAGATGGTCGAGAGTGAACGGAACTTTCGGGGAAGATGCCAAATGGGTCGCCAAGATTATCACAGAAGTCATTCTGGGCTTTCAAGGGAAAAAATTAAACCCTGGATCTGTTGCATTAACTACCAAGCACTTTCCTGGTGGAGGTTCAGGAGAAGGTGGACAGGATTCCCATTTTGACTGGGGTAAAAAGGAAATCTATCCAGGCGGTATGTTTGAGAACAACCTGATCCCTTTCAAGGCAGCCATAAAAGCCGGCACTTCTTCCATTATGCCCTATTATTCTCTCCCTTCAGGCACGCCCTACGAAGAAGTTGGATATTCTTTCAACAAGGGTGTGATTACCGACTTGCTCAGAACCAAATTAGGTTTTAATGGAATCATCAATTCAGATACCGGACCTCTTACTGGTATGCCCTGGGGAGTTGAAAAGCTCACAAAGCAAGAACGCTATAAAAAAGCAATCGAAGCAGGTGTCAACATTTTTTCCGGCGAATCTGATCCGGCAGTACTGTTGGAGGTAATCAACAAAGGTATGGTTGATATGAGTTATATTGATAACTCCGTAATACGTTTGTTAAACGAAAAATTTAAACTGGGATTGTTTGAAAATCCTTATGTTGATGTTAATTCAGCTGAGAAAATCGTCAATAATCCAAAATTCAAGGAAAGCGCTGATTTAGCACTGCGTAAATCGATTGTTTTATTACAAAATGAAAATAAGATAGTACCAATTCAATCAAAAACCAAAATCTATTTTGAGACCTGTTCAAAGGGTCCAAAAGATAAATTGTCAGATCCTGGAAATGTTTATAAAACGAACGGAAACAATTATTCCGTAACTTTTGTGAATACCCCCGAAGAAGCCGATGTTTTGCTTCTTTGGATTGTACCTACCGGAAATTCACTGTTTGGCTCAACGGGAGCCCCAATATCTTTATCACTATCAAAGTGCTCTGTAGATGTGAGTTATGTAAATAAACTAACGGCCAATAAACCTGCAATTTTAGTTGTGAATTATACCAATCCGTGGGTAATAAATGAAATTTATAATGACAAAACAAAGGGTAATATTAAGGCAATTCTGGCAACATTTGGTACTACTCCTGAGGCCTTACTCGATGTTATAACAGGGAAATTTAACCCTACCGGGAAAATGCCCTTCTCAACCCCCTCCTCTGACGAAGCTGTTACCAATCAAAAAGAGGACGTTCCCGGATATCTGGAAGGAAAAGGCTATGCACTTTTTAACTGCGGCCAGGGACTAAGTTATAAATGATCAATAAGGTGGTGTCTTACACCCCCGTTAACCTGGACACTTTTATCAATAATGTTAAATCATTAGAATTAGGCAAGAAAAAAGGAGTCAAGAGATTTTACCCACCTAACTCCTTGTCTTTCAGTGTAGCGAGGGTTCCGACGGATCGGGACGACCTTCCCGATTTGACATCGGGACGCTCTAACCAACTGAGCCACCCCAAAATAAAAAAGGACGTTCATTTACTGAAACGACCTTCCTTCGTAGCGAGGGCGGGGGATGATCCCGCGACCTCATGATTATGAATCATGCGCTCTAACCAACTGAGCTACCTCGCCGACTCGTAAAACTTTGAGCCTGCAAATATAATACCTTTCTCTTTTCGGACAAGGCAGATTTAAAAAAATAGCAAATTAATTGCATGCCGCCATTTTTTTTTGTTTTACATGAAAAAAATGGTACTTTGCAGAAGAAATAGCCATGATTTGATAATCACTAACATTGTAGTAAACAATATCAGGGCTATTCCATTTGGCCATTGAAAGACTAACTTACAAAAAGGAAACTAATCACATTATTCTTATTTTACGGTACCTGTAACAAAATGAAAAGAATTGAACTTGAATATCAAATACGGTCATCGTCCTCCGTTTTGTTCAGTCGGCTCAGCACCGCCTCCGGTCTGGCCGAATGGTTTTCGGACAATGTCCTTGTTGATGGTTCCAAGTATACTTTCATCTGGGGGAAAACCAGCCAAACTGCAGAATTACTCTCCATCCGCCCCCTGGAATCTGTCAAATTCAAGTGGCTCGACAGCGATGAACCGTACGAATTTGAATTCTATATTGTTCTGGGTGAAATCATTGAAGCGCTTTCATTGATGGTTGTCGACCATATTGATGAAGCAGATGAAGCAGATGTTATCAAAATGTGGGATGTTTCCATTAACCGCCTCAGAAAAGCCATTGGTTCCTGAAAATCTCCTGAAAATCATAAAAAAGCATTAGCTTTGCCGGCGAATCTTCATCCCATTCATGAAGCGATTACATATATATATCATTAAGCGTTTTATCGGTCCGCTGGTCGTTACCCTCCTCATCAGCTTGTTCGTGCTCCTGATGCAGTTTTTATGGGTTTACCTCGATGATCTTGTTGGCAAAGGATTGGAAATGAATATCATCGTCGAATTTCTGATCTATACACTGGCCATGCTGATGCCTATGGCCTTGCCGTTATCCATGCTGCTGGCCTCCATCATGACCTTTGGTGATATGGGCGAAAACAACGAATTGCTGGCCATGAAAGCAGCGGGTATATCCCTTTTCAGGATCATGAAGCCGGTCATCGTGGTAAGTATCCTGCTAAGTTTTGGAGCCTTCCAATTTTCAAACCGCGTGATTCCGGTCTCATACAAGAAACTGATTGCCCTGATGTCCAGTATCCGCCAGATGCGACCTGAAATTGTGGTCAAAGAGGGGGTCTTCTCCAATGATATCGACAATTTCTCCATCAAAGTGGGACGAAAAGCCAAGGATGGTTCTATGTTGTACGACATCATGATTTACAATCACCGCTACGATCAAGGGAATGAGGAAGTCACGGTAGCCGATTCAGGAACGATGAAAATTACCACCGACAAACGATATATGGTACTCAACCTTTATTCCGGGGAGACCCATGCAGAGGTTGAGCCCATAAAAAGGGAGGCGACCGGATATCCTATCAGAACAGATAAATTCAAGCAGCAAACCATCTACTCCGAACTCAAGGGAATGGATTTTGAAAGAAAGGATGAAAGTATCTTCCGCAATCAATACAGATCCCTTAACAACAAACAACTTCAATATGTTGCTGATTCCCTTTCAAAACAATTCGATGCGCTGGCTACGGAGCAGGCACTGAATGTAGCCTATCCCCTTCCGGTAGCTACCGCCTTGAATTCTTTGGCACGCAAAGACCCTACGAAGAGGCCGGAGTACAAATTGAAAAAATACATCGATATTGACAGTGTGATGCGAAGCGCCATTCAGCCTGTTCGCCAACAACTGATTGCGGGGGCGCTAACCAATGCAAGGAATAACATTCGTGCTATCAAACAGGTAGATGAACTGAATGTCGCCAACATCCGGAGCCTGAACAGGTTTGATACCGAATGGCACAAAAAATACACCTATTCCATAGCCTGCCTGATCTTTTTCTTTATTGGAGCACCACTGGGCGCCATCATCCGAAAAGGTGGTCTAGGCATGCCGCTGGTAGTCTCCGTAGTACTTTTCATCTTCTACTGGATCATCTCCACCACCGGAGAGAAATATGTACGTGAAGCTACTTCCGGTTTGTGGTTTGGTATCTGGTTTTCCACCTTCATTTTTCTGCCTGCCGGGATTTTTCTCACCTACAAAGCCGTAACAGATTCTACTGTGCTGAACATCGATTCGTACCTCGAATTCTTTAAGAAATTTCGTTTCAAGGATAAGTCCGGGACAAATGACCCAATCTGATTTTTCCTTTTTTAGAAAAATACACCATCTGTAAATTATGAGTGACATAAAATTAAATACTATTGAAGAGGCCATTGCAGACATTCGCGATGGAAAATTTATCATTGTTGTTGATGATGAGGACCGCGAAAACGAAGGGGATTTTATAGCTGCAGCCGAAATGATTACTTCTGAAATGGTCAACTTTATGGCTACGGAAGGGCGGGGACTGATCTGCGTTGCCCTTACGGAGGAGCGTTGTGAAGAGCTGGAACTGGAGCTGATGGTCGGACGAAATACCTCCATCCATGACACTCCTTTTACCGTATCCGTGGATGCTGTGGGAGAGAATGTCTCGACCGGCATATCAGCTCACGACAGGGCCATCACAATTCAGAAACTTGCCTCTCCAAACACAAAACCAAGTGAACTGGGACGTCCGGGTCATATCTTCCCGCTGCGTGCCAAAAGCCGGGGAGTACTTAGACGCGCAGGACATACCGAAGCGACAGTCGATCTGGTGCGACTGGCTGGACTACAACCTGCCGGTGTGCTGGTCGAAATCATGAATCCCGATGGTACCATGGCCAGGTTACCGCAACTTTTTGAGATCGCTCAGAAGCTGGACCTTAAACTGGTCTCGATCGCTGATTTGATCACATACAAACTGGATAAGGAAACCCTTATCGAAAGAGGCGAAGAGGTGAAATTACCTACTGAATTTGGCCATTTCAGGTTGATTCCTTTCCTCCAAAAATCCAATGGAGTCGAGCACATCTCTCTGATTAAAGGTGACTGGGAACCCGACGAGGCTATCCTGGTAAGGGTACACTCCTCATGCGCGACCGGTGATATCTTCGGATCGCTTCGCTGTGAATGCGGGGAACAACTTCACAAAGCGATGGAACTGATCGAAAAAGAGGGGAAAGGTGTCATTGTTTACATGCAGCAGGAGGGCCGTGGAATCGGACTCATGAACAAAATCAAAGCATACAAATTGCAGGAACAAGGACTCGATACCGTTGATGCCAACATTCACCTCGGATTCGATCCGGACCAACGTGAATATGGCGTAGGGGCACAGATTCTTAGCAGTTTGGGAGTAAGCAAGATGAAACTAATAACCAATAATCCGGTAAAAAGGGTAGGTCTCGAATCATTTGGCCTCACAGTGGTTGAAACAATTCCAATAGAAGTCAAATCAAACCCTTTCAATGCCTTTTATTTGCAAACGAAAAGGGACAGGATGGGCCATTCGCTGGATAGCTCACTGTAGAAAAGAGTTATGAGATATGAGTTATGAGATATGAGATTTAGGAAGTTACTCGATATGCACTGAACCCAAATCGAAATTCCAAAATCCAAAATCTAAAATATTGCAGAGTGGAAGAGAATATTAAATATGGTGATGAATTGGTAAAAGGGGTAGATTATTATCTGTCGACGGAAGGTTACCGTGTCATGACCGAAAAATACCTGACAGACCGTGGCTATTGTTGTGGAAACGGTTGCAAACATTGCCCCTATCACCCCGGCGCCACGAAAGGGAACACCAATCTTAAATAACCCTTCGGCTACGCTCAGGGACCGGTGCTTTGATAAA
>JAVHPO010000238.1:0-13387 GCA_036170635.1 Prolixibacteraceae bacterium
CGCTTGCCCGGTAGGATGGGGACAAATTCAAAAGATTTGTTCCCATTTGTGTTTTAAAAGGGCAGGGAACATTCAATCTCCTGGTATATGGACAATTGCCAGAAGCACAACTAGTGCAAAGGCAGAATCGATTCTCTGTCCGATAAGGGCAGTAAAAAGCAAAAAAAAAGCAGTTGGTGGGCCAACTGCTTTTTTTGATATCAGATTTGATTACAAAGAATTGAGGTAGTTGATGATGGCCCAACGCTCTTCTTCATCTGTAATTTTCTTTTCGAAATTGGGCATGTCACCACGTCCAACAAAAGCCATGAAGTACTTGTTGCCGTCTGGCAATGCTTTGAAAGCAGGTTTGGTAATATCATCCATTGCAGTATTCAGGGCAGCTGCTTTTGCGCCATCGCCTTTACCAGTACCATGGCATGATTTGCAGTGTTTGGCATACAAGGTTTTGCCAAGAGCGATGCTGGCGGCATCCCCTTTTTTCTGAATTTTCATTGCAGTATACTTAGCGGGAATATTCCAGGCAGCTTTTTTCTCAGCAGCGATAAATGAAAACAGGCTCAATGCAAATACAATAGTCAGAGCAGCAAATAGAAATTTTTTCATAATACATCTATTAAAATTAATATTTAAGAATTGAAATAATTCGATATCAAAGATAGTAGCAAAAAGTTTCGATGTTTGGTCATCCAATAATTTAAATTCCTTCTACATAAATTGTGGATTAATAACAGATTGTGAATTAGATATATACGGCATTTATAGTCTGTGAAAATAGTTGACAAAAAAAGCAGCTGGTAAAACCAACTGCTTAAAATATCAGGCTAAATTGAAATTAGAGAGAATTCATGTAATTAATGATGGCCCATCGCTCTTCTTCATCAACCACTTTCTTTTCGAAATTAGGCATATCGCCACGTCCGACAAATGACATGAAATACTTGGATCCATCAGGAAGCGCTTTGAAAGCGGCGGCAGTGAAATCGTCCATTTTGGTATTCAGTGAAGATGCTTTTGGTCCATCTCCTTTACCTGCACCATGACATGATTTGCAGTACTTGGTGTAAAGGGTTTTTCCCAGGGCCACGGAGGCAGCATCCCCTTTTTTCTGAATTTTCATGGCTTTGTACTTTGCAGGAATGTCCCATGCTTTTTTCTCAGCTGCTACAAATGAGAATAAACTCATTGCAAATACAATAGTTAAAGCTGCAAAAAGAAACTTTTTCATACTAAATTTGTTTTTAAATAGTGATTGAAAATGAACAATTATTTGTAATTAAATATAACACCTTAACGGTGAAATCTCTTTAGTTTTGATCGATTTTTTTGCCTTCTTTCCTGATTTTTATCAGTTGTATAATGGCATAAAGGTAGTGTGACCATACCCCTGTAAGCAGTATAATCAGGGTGGTTATCATCCAGATGGGTGCACCTGAACTCCACAAAGAACGGGAGGGCTCAACAAAACCTGACCGGTGGTTTCCCCATTTGGCATTTTCCATTTTTTCCACTTCCCCATAAACCTCATTTTCTTCCAGCCGGACAAATACTTTTAGGTTTCCGTTGGCGTCTCCCGGAATATTTTTAGGAAATTCGAAGGTTCCGGCGCCACCATCTACAAAGCATTCCCCAATTTTGAGTTTGGTAAACAGCCCCTGAACGTAAAGGTTAAATGTGGTCTCCTTCAATGGAAGGTTTTCCCCGTTAGGACCTACCGTGAATGCCGTAAGTTGAATGGTATTGAGCGAATCCTTCTCCGAAAGGGAAATTTTGAGATTTAGCTCTTTGAATTTTACCGATGCTTCGGCGCTGTTCAATTTCCCAAGTCCATTAAAAGATGCTTTAACAACTGATGTACCCTCTTTGTCTTTCAACAAGCGGGTACCTTTTTCAATTTTGAATGTTGCATTTCCATCACGATTGGTATTTACTGAACCCAGAAGTTCAGATTTCCCTTCAGCAGTAGTGAAAAAGTCAACCTTGGCCTGGAAAACAGGAATCGCTCCTGCTTCGCTTTCGCCTGTCAGTTTCACATTGAAAATTCGGCTCTCATCACTTGTTTTCAACTCTTTCAGTTCGAGGGTTGAGGCAGTATTCTGAGCCACGAGCTGAAAGGAGGCCATGACCGAACAAAGAAACAAGATCAGGCTTTGTCTTGATAATATGGATTTATTGCTCATTTGCATCTTTTTTAAGTACGATCTGTTTTTTTATTGGATTGGTAACAGTGGCTTCATGATTATTCTGACCTTTTGCTAACTCCGCGCTCAGTTCAAGTTCCGCATCAGCAACTTCGGAAACCGGAATAATTGGAACAAATTTGGCTGCCAGTGTAAAAAGGAGGCAAAAAGTACCAACACCTCCGAAGGTCAGACACCATTCAATCCATGTTGCCTTGTATAGCATCCACTCCGGACGGGTATCCTGTATTGGCATATAGGGTGTTTCGAGTGTTGGCACAACAATTAGATATCGGTTCATCCACAATGCAAACACCGCTACGATGGCTGCAAAGGTGATGGTATTGATGGTCCTGAACCTAGGTATTCCCATGATGATGATTGGAAGCAATGTTCCTACATAATTGGAGAAGACAAATTGCCAGAAATATTGGGTAAAGAGAATCTGTATCAAGTTGTCGTCCAGTTTTTTGGATCCGTACCATTTGGTGAGGTACTCGCTGAAGGTGAAATAGGCAAAAAACATGGAAAGGATCATCAAGATCATTCCGACCCCCACAAAATGCTGTTTGGTGATGTATTTCTCAAGATGATAGACCGATCTGAATACGCGCATCAGGATAATGATGACACCTGCGCCTGAAAATACGGCAGCAATCACAAAATAGGGACCAAATATTGTACTGTGCCATCCCGGCTGAAGCGTTACGCTGAAAATCCATGCCAAAACAGAGTACACAATGATGGCGATCGCGATGATCATTGCTGACATGATGTTGGTAACATTTTTGATGCGCTTTCTTTGGGTGGTAGTATCGTGGTAACCCAATGCCAGCCATGTGTAAATATTGATTCTCCACTTGGGAAGTTTGGTGTCCCTGGAGTCTCTCAGCAGGGCAAAATCGCGGATAAATGAGAGATAGAGGTAGATCAAACATCCGAACAAGTCGGTGGTAATGGCGATAACGTCCCAGGTGATAGGAGATTGTATCCGGGGATACATAAAAAGGAAAGGCAATCGATCCAGCCTGCCAATGCACAACAGGATATAGAGGGGGCCAATGAACAAAGCAACAATCGTTGTTAATTCCGCAATTCGGAGTATGGGGCCGCGCCAACTGGTTTTGAACAGGTGCATCGACCCTGAGACCAGGGCTCCGGCATAACTGATTCCCATAAAAAATATGAAATTGACGATGTAGACTCCCCATACCACATTGTCACGCATTCCCGTAATAATGTGACCTTTAAGAATTTGCAGAACCAGGCAGTATATGCCCAAAAATATAGCTCCCAACAGAAAGGCGACCCATGCGTACCATACGAAGCTCGTTTTTTCGAGCTGTGGAAGAAACTCCTTCAACAGTTCCTGTTTTCTTTTGTTACTTTCCATCTTTCCGGTTAATTTTTGTGCATTTTTTTCACATAAGGAACATCTTTGTAACGCTGGTTGATTTCATCTTCATGGTCGAAGCCACGATCAACCGGAAATTGTCTGTTGACAGGTGGCAAATAATAGACACTTGGCTTGGTTCCAAGATCCTCAAGATGACGGTAACCTGATCGTGAAGCGATCAATTCCGAGAAGCGAATAGTTTCCTCGCCATTGGTAACGATGTCTTCAAGCTGATCGCCAAAATATATAACACCCATCGGACAGGCTGAAACGCAATGGGGCATCTTTCCATCCCTGATCATGTCGGGACAGAAATCACACTTACTTACGGTTCCCTCTTTTCCCGGGACACTGGTTTCAGGGGAGTAGGGCTGATCGACATGCAAAAAAGGACTGTCGGCCCAATTGAACTGACGGGCAGAATAGGGACATCCTGTCATGCAGAATTTGCATCCGATGCAACGTTCGTTGTCGATCAGAACAATGCCGTCCGATCTTTTGTAAGTTGCACCAACCGGACAAACACTGACACATAGCGGTTTATCGCAATGAAAGCAAGGTTTTGGCATCCAATACGGAGCGGCTTCTTCCGACTCCTGCATGAGATAAACCTTCATGAACTCCTGGTGTGGAGGTAAATGATGGGCTTTTTGGCAATTCTCTACACATTTTCTTGCGTTTTTGCATTTGGCAAGATCAATGACCATAACAAATTTACGGTGTGGAATGCCCTTTCGGGAGGCTTCCGGCGAAATATATTTTTCCATATAGTTGATCTTTTCTTTGGCTACTTTGACCAATTGTCCATCAGGAGAGAGCAGTGTAACCATCTCTCCGCTCTCCTTTTCGGGATCTACAGGAATATCGGCAAAAACCGTTTTAGCGGCTACTGCAGATAGTCCGGTAAGAAAGCTAACCCTCAGAAACTTTCTGCGGTTATTTTTTCTTTCGTTTTGTGAATTGTCCATAAATAATTGAATATTAATTTGCTGGATACTTTAACCTTTTTACTTTATCCTTTATCCTTTATCCTTTATCCTTTATCCTTTCAATGTCCTCCTTCGTGGTAACCGGTAACAATCGATTTGAAATTGCTGTATGGTTTTGCTCCAAGCGTGCAGAAATAGAGGTGAATAATTAGAAATATTGACAGAAGGAAACCTATGGTAATGTGAAAGATGTCTGTCACAAAGAAGGCATTTGAACCGAGTAATTGTCTGATAAATGCACCCGAAAACAACATGGGCAATCCGGTTAGGAAGATGAGCGGCATCAACACATACATGGTCATGAAATAGGTTACCTGCTGAATGGGATTGAATTTCATTTTCTTGGTAACAGGGAAGGGAGCCGTCTCTTGTTTGAAAATTCCATAGGTGTAGTACCTGAATTGTGCAGCCAAACGATCTAACAACCCTTTTAGCTGGATTCTGTAATGACGTCCGTTCTTCGAAATAGTATTGCCAATGATAAAAAGAAGATAATTGAAAATCAGGATAAAGCCGGCTATATTGTGCATGCTAACAGCCAGGTCAAAACGAAAAAGCGGGTTGAGCGGGTCAGAATACTGCATGCTTAATCCGCTGATAATTAATAAAATAATTAATACAGCATTCAGAAAATGCCATATTCTTATCAATCCGGGATAGAGGTATAATTTATTTTCCATATTGTTATTTTTTTGTCAGTATGCGCAGTAGTGTGTGGATGGAGATTCCAGCCAAAACCAAAAGGAAAATGGCGATACTGATCCAGTTCAGATAAATATTTCTATTGGCCCCAATGACATAAGAGGAATTAAGTATCACTTCATTGTCAAATCCAAGACCTGTTGCTTTGGACTTTAGCTGGTATTGGTAGAGCGAACTCATCAGGATGGAGTTTTTGGAATGGCACTCCTGACAAAGTTTGACGGCCTTTTCTTTGGGTTGTATATTATGTGCCACGAGCAATGAATCCTTGACATGTGCGTGACATTCGATGCACCTTACGTTCTGAAAGTGGCGGGCCTGGTTGGGAAGCCAATCGTGTTTGGCAATGATGTTGGGTTTCTCACTGGTGCTGATCAGCTCAAATTTATTGATGTTGTTGTGGCAGCTCAGACAGATGTTGTTGTCGTAGGCTATTATTTTATTGATGATGGAGTCGCTACGGGCACTGATTTTATAAGTGTGTGGTTCGTGACAGGTCCAGCAGTTGAAGTCGCCACCATGTTTGGTGGCATGTGTACTAAGGGCAAATTCCGCCTCAATTTTTTCAAATTGAAATTTGGCATATTTTTCATCGCCTCCATGACAGTCGATACAGATCATTTTCGGCTCCATCCGAACTTCTGCTGAATGTGGCCATTTGGCAAAATCTTCCGAATGGCAGTCGGTACATTTAAAATTTTTGTGGTTGGATTGGTAGAAGAGGATCGTATCGATCTTCATTCCCGGCTCCATTTTGTGCTTTACCTGCTTTTTCGCAGCTGGATTGTCGTAATTGAAATAGTTATGGGCATGGCAATTTAAGCAGTGGTCGTTGGTCTTCTGGTTCTCAGTCTTGACGGGTTTTGTTTTCTCTTCGGCATGTAAGATGACAACTCCGGATAGCACAAAAACCAGCGAGAGTCCACCGATTAGCTTAACAGCATACTTCATATCAATTTGAATTAAAAATTAAAGTTAGGATATTAACCAGGGATAATTCTAGGTACATTTTTAGATACTCCAATTAAAAAATGAGAAGCCACACGAACATTTCGATTGTGGCTTCTCATTAAATATCCAAATACTGCATCTTTTGTGTGACAGTTATTATTTCGAACCGGAATGGTTGATTTAGAAACCCCACAATCTGGTGATTGTAAAACCTACCGAGAAGTTATCCCGGCTAAGTTTCCGCATGTTGTTCAGCATCATGTCCTGAGGCAACAGGGTATCGTTGCTTCCGACATAAATCTGGAAAGCGTGGGTACTTGTAGAAACCTCATAACCAAAGGAAACAATGGGTTCAGGATGGATGGTAAAGTCAGCCTGTTCTGAGATAGATTGAATCTGGAGCGGGAAATCACCGTTGAAGATGATAGATCCCTGAGGAGTGACTTTGATTCTTCCACCAACATGGAGTCCTACTTTGTCGTGGTCCTGGTGCCAAGGCACTACGCTGAAATGCGAAAAGCTTACACCCCCCTGAAGGGTAAAGACATCGCAAAACTTCCGGGCAAGGTTTAATGCGACGAAGTAGGAGGTACGGTCAGAAAACTTGAATTTATAGGTAGTGTAAGGATACTTATCGGATGAATGGTAGTACCTGTCGGCTTCCCAAACGGAAGTTTCCCGTCCATCAATGGCATAATTTCCGAAAATGGAGACAGAGATCGGCATGCCCGTATTCATTTGCTGAAAGGGTGTCCATTTGGCATTAAAATCACTGTACATGTTCTTCTTCTGAAGACCGTATCCGATTTGGAAATTTTTGGCAATTACATAATCGAGGGCGATCCTGACATTGGCGCCAGGGGCCATGATCCCGAAGAGATCTTTTTTGCCATTGCCCATACCGCCGAATTTATGTTGGATCACTGATTCGAGTGTGTTAACCGGGGAGACCTTGGAAGTTTGCTGATCGATCAGATAACCGCTTTCCCAAACAAAGCGAACCGGTTTGTTGACTACCACTTCAGGTTCAGTTGCTGTAGAGTCTGTTTGTCCTTGAACAAATTGGTAGGTAAAGGGCAAAAGACTTAAAACTAGGATTGTATAAAATTTTTTCATCTGTTTGTTTTAATTATTTTTTGCACCTTGTTGTATCCAGGTCAACACCAACTGAGCCTCGGAAGCGGAATACTTCTTCCAGGTATGGATGGTTGAAGCCGGATTAGGATAATTGTAAATAGGACTGGTTTCGGGAGCAGCAGTATTGACCAAATTCATGCTTTTGAGGTTTGCATAAGCAGTAGCAGCTGAGGAAAGATCCGGTGCCTGACCGCCTGTTTTGTGGCAGGAGACGCAATTGGCGGTAAAAATCGGGGCGATCTGTGTTGCAAATAAGATATCTACAGTCGGATCTACCGGTGCCAACTCCTCTTTCACGATGAAATCGTAGGTACATGCATTGAGCAAAAGCCCAAACATAAAGAGAAGAATATAAATATTGGATTTTTTCATTGAGGAGGGTTTTATTGAATCCATATAAAAAAGACTTCCAGTTAAGAGAAGCCTTTTTTATATGGATTTAGTATCATACTAATTAAGTACGGCAAGTGAATTGGTCAGCAACGCTTTTGTATAATCAAGGTTGTGAATACCCAAACTGTACTCGCGCAAACACAAGTCGAAGTTAATGATAGCCCCAAACTGGGCATTGGTAATCACCATTTTTGGTAATGTCAGGTTGTATGCTTTCTGATCTGCTGTCCAAGATGAAGAAGGACTTGGGTTTTGGAATTGTGTTGCATTCATCGTTGGGCCGGCAGGATTGGAAGCAGGGTCGTAAACATTAAAATAACCATCGTAATTGTTGGTTGTAATCCCGTACCAAAGGTTGGAAGCAGCATCTGAATTTCTGTTCATGAATTCAACACCATTGTATTTGAGTTTAGCTCCCAATTGTCCAAGTAAATCTTTGATGGTAGCTCTTGGGTTCACCCAGTATTTAGCGCTTTTTGCATCTACGCCAGTATGACAACCCGCAATATTACATCCATTGAAGTTACCAATAGCACTGAAACTGTGACCACCTGCACCACCTGCCATTGTTGCCATGTGGCAATCTACACAAGATGCTTTTGTAGCATGAACGGCACTGGCATAACCCAAAGTACCCTGGAATTCGATTCCACCCATACCGGCTACGATTGCTCCAACTGTTCCATAGTGGGTACCTGTACGATAACCTGGTTTCATTGTAGCTGTTGAAGGAGAGGCAGCATCAAAGAATATGGCTGTAGGTTTACTTATTAAAGAGGCATAATCAAGGACGTTGCCATCCGCTGCAGCTGCTAACGAACGTGGTTGGTGACATTTGATACAAAGGTTGCTGGTACCGCCGTCCTGAGTCAGATTAATGGTCTTTTTACCGCCCCACATGACCATATCTATTGGCGCTGTAGTTGTAAACTTGGGCAGATCCGTAGAGTTGTAAGTCTCGTGAATTGAACTGTGGCAGGTCCTGCAAAGTAGAGCACCATAAGCTTTAGAGATGTCACAGGAATAGTTATCTACGTATCTACCAGTAGTAGTGTTTAATGTAAATGATGAAGGCACCTTCCTGGCAACAACATCATGGAAACCTTCCTGAGTGTGGCAAACATCGCATGCAGTCCTTCCTGTTTCTTCCTCGGCTGCCAGGCCATATTCGTGTTTGGAATATTTAAATTGAACAGCGATGATGTCAACCTTGGCAGGGGTGTGACACATTTTGCAGGTTTCGTTGGCATCTTTGCCATCCTTACCTGCTGCGCCAGTAGCGCCATTAGCTCCGTCTTTTCCGGGAGGGCCCTCTTTGACACAGGCTGCACCAAATGACATCAAAGCTACAGCAAAAATAGCAAGCTTAAAGAATTTTTGAAGTTTCATAGATTTTGAAAGTTTTAAGAATAAAAATAGTATTTTTTAATTGAACTATCAATTAGTCTAAAAAGACACGATTGTAAAGTTAAAAATTGTAAATTCTCAAAACAAATATAAATATGTTGATAGATTGACAGATATATCTGAATATGAAACAATAAAAATCCGAAATCAAATCAAGATTTAGTTGATATAAATCAATGGTGTAAATATATTAAACAGAACAGACGAACTATATCCAGTATAGAATTTGTCGAAATTTTAGAATAGCGATAAAAAAATAGGGCGTATCAGTTAAATATTGGTAGTTTTTTTTAAAAAAAGTATCAAATTTTAATCTATTTGAGTCCAAAACGTAATTTGTGAAAAAAAATATATTTTTGAAATAATTTGAATTGCAGTAATGAAAAGGATGCTTCCTGAGAATTTTTACTGGGGGATTTTTTTCTATTGACTATGTCTGTAGTTCAAATCTGTAATTGGATCATTTAAAAACAGAGCATTTTTTTGAGGGATAAAGAAGAAAGCCACTTCGAATTTACGAAGTGGCTTCCATTTTTATTTAAGCAAAATATGGACAAATCATTCAATAGTCATCCATTCATATTGTTGATTTTTTAGAATCCCCACAATCTGGTAATGTTGAATCCAACTGCAAAGTTGTCCCAGCTAAGTTTCCTCATATTGTTCAGCATCATGTCCTGAGGTAACAATGTATCGTTGCTTCCCACATAAATCTGGAAAGCATGGGTACTTGTTGAGACTTCATAACCAAAAGAAACAACGGGTTCGGAATGGATGGTAAAGTCTGCCTGCTCTGAGATAGATTGAATCTGGAGCGGGAAATCACCATTGAAGATAAAGGATCCCTGCGGAGAGACTTTGATCCGACCACCAACATGGAGGCCTACTTTGTCGTGATCCTGGTGCCAGGGCACTACACTAAAATGTGAAAGGCTAACACCTCCCTGAAGGGTAAAGATATCGCAAAACTTGTGGGCAAGGTTTAACTGGACGAAGTACGAGGTACGGTCGGAAAACTTGAATTTATAGGTGGAATATGGGTATTTGTCGGATGAATGATAGTACCTGTCGGCTTCCCATACCGAAGTTTCGCGGCCATCAATGGCATAGTTCCCGAAAACCGAGACAGAGATCGGCATGCCTGTGTTCATTTGCTGAAATGGGGTCCATTTGGCATTAAAATCGCTGTACATGTTCTTCTTCTGAAGACCATATCCGATTTGGAGGTTTTTTGCAATTACATAATCGAGGGCGATCCTAACATTGGCGCCGGGGGCCATGATCCCGAAGAGATCCTTTTTGCCATTGCCCATACCACCAAATTTGTGCTGAATCACCGATTCGAGGGTATTGACGGGGGAGATTTTGGAGGTTTGCTGATCGATCAGGTAACCGCTTTCCCAGACAAAGCGAACAGGTTTGTTGACAACAACTTCAGCAGAGTCTGTTTGACCTTGGGCCAACTGATAAGTAAAGGGCAAAAGACTTAAAACAAATAATATAAAGATTTTTTTCATTTCATAAATTTGATTAATTGTTTTTTGCACCTTGTTTTATCCAGGTCAACACCAACTGGGCCTCAGCCGCAGAATACTTTTTCCAGGTATGAAGGGTAGACGCCGGATTAGGATAATTGTATATGAGACTGGTTTCTGGGGCAGCAGTATTGACCAGGTTCATGCTTTTGATGTTTGCATAAGCCGAGGTAGCAGAAGTGAGATCCGGAGCCTGACCGCCAGTTTTGTGACATGCAATGCAATTGGAGGCAAAAATAGGAGCGATCTGTGTTGCGAACAGAATGTCCACAGTCGGATCGACTGGTGCCAACTCCTCTTTTACGATGAAATCGTAGGTACATGCATTGAGTAACAACCCAATCACAGCGAGAAGAAAATATAATTTCGTTTTATTCATTGAGGAGGATTTTTTATTGAATCGATATAAAAAAGACTTCTATTCTGTTCAAAAGAAGCCTTTTTTATATCGATATCTTATAGCTTAATAAGATTTTAAGAAATCTATAGAAGTCTGCAGAATTTGTCTTGCATAGGTCGGATTGTGAAGCCCTTTTGACAGTTCGCTGTTGATGTAGTTATAGTTGAAAGCTGCACCCAATTCGCCATATTTCCATTCGCGACCAATTCTGTTGGCCCAATCAGTATCTTTAGCCATCGTAATAACATTGGCGTATACAACCAAACCGTTTGCTGAAGGTGAAGGACCAGGATTGATTGTATTGGCAGCTGTTAAACTGGCGTAAAGCGGAGGATTAGCAGGATCTGCCGGGGCGGTTGTTGCATATAAATTTCCAAAGAAATCATGTGAAGGAAGTTCCCTGTAAGAAACTGCACCTGTTGTTGCATTAACTGTTTTCTTAAATATTTTCTTTTTGGCCAATTCTTCGCCCAATTGGATACGAAGACCATCGATTTCAGTTTGAATCGGCGTTAATTTATCGGCCCCACTGTGACAGGTGGTACATGCTGCTTTGTTTACGATCAGGGAGTGTCCTCCGGTTTTTGTAGTGGCATCCCATGTATTCATGTGGCAATCGGTACAATCGTTTGATGAGTGTTTCCAGGTTCTTGTGTAGGTTTTGCCTGAAAATTCATACCCATTAATGCCGGCAAAAAGATTGGACTGGTTGCCATCATGTACTCTAAAATCTGTACCGAGAGTATATTTAACAGTTGTATTCTGTTTTGTTACATCCAACGGAAAGTAAGGTTGTTGGTTGAATTTTTGAACCTTTCCTGCTGCATCTGTATATTCGATGCTGGTTACTCCTCTGATCTGGTGGCAAGTGCAACATAGGTTGTTTACTTTTCCAAAATCCTGAGTTTTTGCATTGTTGAAATAATTCAGGTAGATGGGATCGGTTGTTGTAAGAATCAGGGGACCATTGTCGGTACCAAATTCAAATGTGGTGTGTGAGTGGCAAGTTTCGCAGGTAATCCTTGTGGCATTTGGGATATCGTTTGACACAAAGAATTTATTCTGAGAGGTTATTTCCTTGAAACCCTCGTTTGTATGACATCTTGCGCAATACTTGCCATTTCTGGCGCTTGTGTTACCATAAAAGTGTTTGGATAACTTGTACTGTTCATCTTTGGCAGTCATGTTGGCTGTGGAGTGGCAGGTCAAACAAGTTGAATTGGCATCTTTACCTGCTGCACCGATAGCACCGTTGGTACCATTTGTTCCATCTTTTCCGGGAGGGCCTTCTTTGACACAGGCTGCACCAAATGACATCAATGCCAATGCAAAAATTGACAATTTAAAAAATCTTTGAAGTTTCATAGAGCTTGAAAAGTTAAAATTGAAAAAATATTTTTTAAACGAACAGATCAATTCGTCCATTTATTCGCGATGTAAAGATTGAAAAATGTTAAATATGTCAGGAGGTATACATGTTGATATATTGACATGTCAATACATGTATTTGATAGAAATAATTCGTATGTATATCATGTGGCTAATTGATTTAAATCAATTAGCCATTTTTACTGATCTCGATCAGCTCATTTTCTTTGAGGATTTCGATGGTGTTGCGGGAGTGGTGTATCAGTCCTGAGTCTTCGAACTCTTTCAGGCTTCTGATGAAACTCTCTTTGGTCATTCCGGACATATCTGCCAATTCCTGTTTGGAGAGGATAAAATCGTAGGGGTTTGTCTCGAAAATATTGTTTTTAAGATATAGGAGCGTGTCGGCAACCCTACCAGGCATGTATTTGTTTGAAAGGTTAATAAGTGTACTCAACATTTTAAGATGCTGGTTGTTGCTGTGTTTCAGTAATTCGATGGCAAAAGCGCTGTTTTTGGTCAGGGTGTTATAGAGGCGGCTTGTATCTATGAAACAACAGTCGACATCGGTAATGGCGGCCACGGTAAAATGTCTGAAGTCATCAACAATTGAACCGCCGCCGGTAAATATGTTATTGGATTTAATAATTTGCAGAATCAGGTTTTTCCCTTTAGGATCTTCTGCTACAACTTTTGCCAAACCACCCTTTATGCATACCAGGTGGGTGAGGGGAGTATTTTGTTTCAGGATAGTTTCGCCTGGTCGGAAATGAATCTGACGTTTATTGTCCATCAGGGCGTGTAGCTCTTCGTGCGTAAGTAAACCAAAAATGTGTGAGTCTCCACAGTGACGATTACTGAAACAGCAGTCATACTTGCATTCCGCACAATTTCCGCACACTGCTGGTTCCTTAATCCCTGACATAGAC
>JAVHPO010000239.1:0-2670 GCA_036170635.1 Prolixibacteraceae bacterium
AAATTTTTCAAGGCTTCCTCCTTTGTCAGGAACAACTACTTCAGCACCCCTGCCCTGCTGATACGATTGGCAGAAAATCCGCTCAAGGCAGAGCTGGACAAGCTGACAGAAAGAGATTTTCAACAGGTGACGCTCACCAAAGAGCCCAAAAGAGAGCCCACTGCCGAAATTCCAAAATCCGATCTTGTCGAAATAGATCTGCACATTCATCAACTCATTGACGACACCCGCGGACTCTCCAATGCCGACATGCTCAAACTTCAGCTCGATACCTTCCGGAAAGAGATGGACAAAGCCATTTCAACAGGTGTCAAAAAGATTGTTTTCATTCACGGTGTGGGTGATGGTGTGCTAAAAAACGAACTCCGCCGCGAGCTTCAGCGCAAATATGCCAAATACCCTTACCAGGATGCCTCATTTCGGGAGTATGGTTTTGGGGCGACGATGGCGGTGCTTAGGAGATGACGAGGGGGAGAGGGGTGCCAGCATCGTTCGTTGCCATCTTCATTTCAGATAGGCAGAAAGTCGTACCCTCAGCACAAGGAGGGGGAGAGGGGGTGACGGGCGCAATCCTACATTTCCTGACCACCATGTAAAATTTGCTCAAATCTAGCCACGTTAGCGGCGAAATATTGGTAGCCCGGGGTAAAGCGACGAAGGAGCGGCACCCCGGGTTAGGAATGCAGGAAATGAGACCGTCTGTGAGCAAATGTTCAGAAAATAATTAATTTTAATTTCAGACGTAAAGAACGAAATACCCATGATTCGGAAATCACTAAACGTGATGATAATAATATCAGGGGTATTCCATGTGGTAACTAAAAACAAATTATCACCACATGAAATAGCCATGTGCAATTTATTCACACCAACCGAAAATGATTATGTGGCTATTCCATTTGGCCGTTAAAAAACAAAATATAAACAAATGAATATTTAATGATATCAACATTGAAGATATCATCAATAAAATTCACATTTCTTTACTCATAAGTAAAATATTTTATACTTTTGTAATATATTTTACTTACATGAAAAATAATGCAACATAGAACCTACATCCAACGCCCACTCTATTTCGATAAAATAGAGCCTTTTATCAACACCGGTTTGATCAAAGTATTGACCGGACAGCGCAGGGTAGGTAAAAGTTTCGTACTACTTCAGGTGATGGACGAAATACGCAATCGCGATCATTCAGCCAACATCATCTACATTAACAAAGAAGATTATCAGTTCGAAAACATCAAGAATCACAACGACCTGATGGGATATCTTGACCCATACCGGGAAAAGGGTGGAAAGCAATACCTCTTTATCGATGAGGTGCAAGATATTAACAACTTCGAGTTAGCTTTAAGAAGTCTACTGTCTGTGGATGGATGGGATATCTACATCACCGGAAGTAACGCGACGCTATTATCAGGCGAGTTGGCTACTCATCTAAGCGGTCGTTACATACAGATTTCCATTCACACTTTGTCGTATCCGGAATTTCTCCTGTTTCACCAACTGAACGAAAGTGCAGAATCATTTCTGAAATATATCAGATGGGGAGGCATGCCCCATTTGATTAACCTCCCGAAAGAGGATGACATTGTTTATGAATATCTAAAAAATATTCACAATACCATCATTTTGAGAGACATCGTTGCCCGATTCAATATTCGCAATGTCAAATTTCTGCAAGACCTGCTCAACTATCTGGCTGATATAACAGGAAGTCTATTGTCGGCCAAACGAATCAGTGATTATTTGAAGTCACAACGCATCAACCTGACACCAAAATTAATATTGGAATATCTTTCCTATTTGGAAGCGGTATATTTGATCGAGAGGGCAAAACGTATCGAAGTAGAAGGAAAGAAGATATTTGAAATCGGAGACAAATTCTATTTCGAAGATTTGGGCATGCGTCATGCCATAGTGCCATTCCAACAAAAAGACATTGGTAAAGTACTGGAAAATCTGGTCTACCATCATTTAATTGTTACCGGGCATACCGTGTTTGTTGGAAAACATGGTAACAAAGAGATTGATTTTGTATCATTTAAAGGCGAAACAAAAACCTATATTCAAGTTGCTTATCTGATTCCGGATGAGAAAACCCATGAACGTGAATTTGGCAATCTATTGACTATTCCCGACAATTGCCCAAAACTCGTAGTCAGTATGGATGACCAGGCTATCGGCAACTACAAGGGAATAGAACATGTACCCATAAGGAAATTTCTAATGGATAAAATGTAACAAAATTGACATATCCATTGACTATTAGCTACTTACAAAATGAAAAATTGAAACCTGTCTCTGAGTGTTGCCGAAGGGAAGAATCGGTGAAACGAGATTGGCATCAAAATCATTTTCTTTCACTATTTTTGGACAAATTCTCCACAATCATGACAACGATTCAGATTAACGAAAAAACGAAAATTGGCAAAAATGTTCTGAAGATGCTTCAGGCATTGGCTCAGATTGAATCGGACAACTCAATAAAATTTCTTGACGAAACAGAATATCTGCTGTCGTCAAAAGCTAATAAGGATAATTTAATGCAGGGTATTGCCCAAATTAATGAAGGTAAAAAAGGTAAAACGATAAAAACATCTGATTTGTGGAAGTAGATTTCCTTGACAAAGCACTCGAAGATATTGAATTCTGGAAAAAATC
>JAVHPO010000240.1:0-2666 GCA_036170635.1 Prolixibacteraceae bacterium
CAGGAAGTCAGATACAGCTTTTTCCTTAAAAGCGAAGTAGAGCTCAGCCATGCCAAAAATCAGTATGGTAAGCATGGTGTAATAGGTGATCTGAAGGTGGTTGGCATAGATCTGAAGCGCCAAAAAGAGTGCAAAGAAAGCGCTTCCAATCCAGAGATTTTTCTTCCAGGCATGGTACAGGGCCCCGATCATGGGCGCCATATATCCAATTGCCACTGCCTTGGTGTTGTGGCCGGCAGTAATGATGATAAAATCGTAGGAGGAGAATCCGAAGGCGATGGCCCCAATCAAACTGATCCAGGGGTTTAGTCCAAAGAGGAGCAAGGCAAGATAAAATCCTATCAGATAAAGAAAGACGAAACTGATGGGGCGCCAATCAAAAAGGGTTGTAAGTTTATAGATAGGGGAGATGGCCGAGTAGGTGGGAAGGCCAATCAGGTAGGCAGGCATTCCGCCAAACATTGAATTGGTCCACAAAGCAAGATCGGAATGGCTTTTGTTGTAATCGCTAATCTCCTTGGCCATTCCTGTAGCCGTATTCGTATCATGCTGGTTCAGTTTCTTCCCTTCGAGTTGCGGGGAGAAGTAAATTGCCGGTAATATCAAAAAGAGTAAAACGGCAGTGAGGTGCGGCAGGGCTTTTTTGAAAATTGGGTTATCCATGGCTACAGTGTTGATATTCGGTCGTAAAAGTACATTTTTTTATACAATGGTTTTTCCTACTTTTGTCCTTATTTGAAAATTCTATCCTGTTGGGAATCATTGTTAAACAATCCGTTAAAGGGACCATCTATGTCTATTTGGGTGTACTGTTGGGGTTTATCACCACAGCCATTCTCCTTCCACGGATCTATTCGACTTCTGAGGTCGGATTGCTGAAGGTCATTGTCACCTATTCAACTTTGATCGCACAATTCGGTACGCTTGGAATCAACGGTGCGACCATCCGGTTATTCCCTTTTTTCAAAACAGAGGACAAAAAACACCACGGGTTTCTTCCATTGGCCTTGTCAGTCGGAATGGTTGGCTTTTTGTTGTCAGCAATTTTGTTGCTGATATTTAAGCCGTTGCTGGTCGAAATGAGCATGGAGAAGTCGACCCTGATGGTTGGATACATCAACTATCTGGTAGTTTTGGTCTTCTTTCAGCTTTTCTTCTCGATCCTTGATATTTACTATTCCGCCCTGATGAACAGTGTTCACGGAACCTATCTACGGGAGGTGTTTCAGCGCGTTCTTATTATTCTGATGATCGCACTTTATTATTTTAATCTTCTCACCTTTCACCAATTTGTCCTGACCTACATAGCTGCCATTTCGGTGCCTACCCTTTACATTTTATACACGCTGATCAGGGAAGGACAGTTCAATTTGAAATTTGAGCTTTCATTTCTGGACAAAAACCTGTTGCGTTCGATTGGCGCAGTCTCTTTGTTCAGTATTTTGAATGGGTTCTCTGTCATAATGATTCAGAATGTTGATCTGATCATGGTCAACAAAATGCTTGGTTTGGATGCAGCCGGGATCTATGCCATTTGCTTCTTTTTCGGGATAGTGGTTAGTTTGCCGGCCCGTTCGATTTACAAAATTGCCAATGTGGCTGCGGCCGAAGCCTGGAAGAGTGATGATCGGAAAACATTGCGCGACATTTACGAAAAGAGTTGCCTCACGCTTTTTATCATTGGATCCTACCTTTTTCTTGGCGTTTGGCTCAATATCGACAACATCATGCAAATTTTGAGACCGGAATACCTTGCCGGGAAATGGGTCATATTTTTCATCGGATTAGGATGTCTGATGGACATGTCAACCGGAGCCAACAGCTCGCTGATGGGGACTTCGAAATATTACAAAGTGCAGTCTTACCTGCTTTTGATCCTGGTTGTTTTGCTTGTTTCGCTGAACCTGTTTTTGATTCCGCGTTATGGCCTGACCGGAGCCGCGGTCAGTAGCGCCGCATCGCTCGGGGTTTTGAATTTGCTGCGTTATCTGTTCCTCTATTTCAAATACGACTTTCAACCTTACAATCTGCGTTTTGTGACCGTGATAGTGATTGGTGCATTGGCTTATTTTGTTGCACATGAGGTCCCGGCACTATTTCATTACATACCTGACCTGGTCGTCCGAAGCGGAGTGTTTACCATTCTGTTTTTGCTCCCGATCTATTTTTTCAGGATTTCAGATGACCTGAACAAAACTGCTGATATCTACTTGAAAAAACTAAAAATAATCGGATAAAAGGTTTAAATTTTATCTTTATGACTCATGCATTAAAGTCACATACATGAAAATCGGAAAACAATTTTCCAGTTTGAAATCTTATTTTTATCAACCAATCTTAGTAGAAAAAAGGAAAGATTTGCGAAACACGCCCGCGTACAATTACAGATTAGAACCTGTATTTTGGGATCGGGCGGAAGGAGTGAAAAATGAGCGTTGTATTTTCCAAATAAGATAATAAGATCAGGATTATCTCTATTCATTCTGTTGCTACTAAGATTATTTAATAGAAATAAGATTTTACAAATCCAAATTTGTACAATCAATTATAGTTTTTGGTTATATAGCAGCCTGAAAAGCTAATTTAAACATATTCTGAAATCCATTCATGGAAAAGAGACCACTTGTTTCGATCATCACCCCCACTTACAACCACGAAAAATACCT
>JAVHPO010000241.1:0-2664 GCA_036170635.1 Prolixibacteraceae bacterium
TCTGGCACAAAGTGCTTTTTGATTTGGGAATAGTTTCTACCAATGAGCCTTTCCAAAAATTGTACAACCAGGGGATGATCCTGGCATTTGCCTATGAAACAGTCTCCGGCTCCAAAGTTCCTTCCGATATGGTAACTGAAAAGGATGGCAAATATACGCACACCGAGACCGGAGAAGAGCTGCACCAGATTGTAGCCAAGATGTCCAAATCCTTGAAAAATGTAGTAAATCCGGATGATGTTGTGGAGAAATTCGGCGCCGATTCACTGCGGCTTTACGAGATGTTTATAGGTCCGCTCGACGCTACCAAACCCTGGACAGAGAATGGAGTAAAGGGCGTCTACAATTTTCTGCGCAGGGTAGCAACCTTCTTCGGTGAAAATAGCAACCTGACAGATGGTTCAGAAAGTAAGGAAACCTTGAAGATATTGCATCAGACTATCAAGAAGGTAGGCGATGATGTGGAGGACATGAAGTTCAATACTGCCATTTCACAGATGATGGTCTTTACCAACCATTGCTACAAAGTTGGATCGGTTACATCTGAAACGGCAAATACATTTTACCAGGTGTTGGCTCCTTTTGCGCCCCATCTTGCAGAAGAGCTGTGGGAGCTGAACGGAAATTCGCAAAGTGTCGGAATCTCCTCATGGCCACAGTTTAATCCTGCCTGCCTAACGGAGGAAGTTGTAGAGTACCCGGTCTCTTTTAATGGAAAAGTAAGGTTCAAAATCGAGTTGCCGGTTGGTCTTTCAACCAAAGAAGTTGAAGATGCAGCCCTAAAAAGCGATCTGACCAAAAAGTGGACCGAAGGAAATACGATTGTTAAGATCATAGTAGTACCGGGGAAGATTGTGAATATTGTGATGAAGTAATTTTTTCACCACAATAGGCACATAGGTCACATAGTTCTCCCAGTTTTGTTTATTAAATAATTAAAATTCAATAATATAAACCTTATTTTTATCAAGAAATCTTAGTAGAAATAATGAGAGAGTTTGAGATACACGCCCGCGTACTTGTGCCGATTAGAGCCTTGCATCATGGGATCGGGCGGAAGGAACAAATTAGGATAATCGAATTTTACAAATAAGATAATAAGATTGGGGTTACCTCTTCTTATCCTCTTTCTACTAAGATTATCAGGAAAAATAAGATTTTTTTGATCAGCATTTAAGCTGTTAAGGGTTAAATTTAATTTGACGTTTAACGGCAACCAATTTTCAAAATTGCGGATAAAAGGATTAAACAAATTTGAACGGATGTAGGAGATAGGAGGTTTGTGGCATTTGTAAAATTTTTAATCAAGGCATTCGCCCCTTCTCCCCCTCGTCCTCTCACCCCCTCCTTTCCCTGCATATTTAACTGTAAATAATTAAAAACAAACACGATGGCTCAAAAAATACGCGTCCGCTTCGCACCCAGCCCAACTGGTCCGCTCCACATTGGCGGCGTACGCACAGCCTTGTTCAACTATCTCTTCGCCAAACACCATGGAGGCGATTTCCTGCTAAGGATTGAAGATACCGATCAGACTCGGTATGTGCCGGAAGCGGAAGCATACATTATGGAGGCGTTCGACTGGTGTGGCATAAAGATTGATGAAGGCCCGCGCGAAGGAGGCCCTCATGCACCCTATCGCCAAAGCGAGCGGAAAGAACTTTACAGCGCCTATGCCCAACAGTTGATTGATTCGGGTCATGCCTACTATGCTTTTGATACGGCCGAAGAGCTGGATGCACTGAGAACCAGGGCCGAGTCTGCAGGAGAGACCTTCGTTTACAGCAATTCCACCCGATCTGGATTGAACAACTCCTTATCTCTGTCGAAAAGTGATTGTGAAAAACTTCTCGTCTCCGGAGCGCCACATGTGGTCCGTTTCAAAATGCCCGAAAATTTAGTGGTTGAAGAGACAGATTTGATTCGCGGGCATGTGCAGTTTAATACCGATCAGCTCGATGACAAGGTACTTTTCAAAAGTGACGGAATGCCCACCTACCACCTGGCCAATGTGGTCGACGACCACCTGATGGAGATCACCCACGTGATACGCGGTGAAGAGTGGTTACCCTCGGTTCCATTGCATATATTGTTGTACAGGGCCTTTGGGTGGGAGAAGACCATGCCTCAGTTTTCGCATCTGCCATTGATACTAAAACCTGTTGGCAAAGGAAAACTGAGCAAACGCGATGGTGATCAGATGGGTTTCCCGGTATTTCCGCTTGCCTGGAAAGATCCTAAAACCGGTGAAGTTTCCAGAGGCTACCGCGAAGATGGCTATATGCCTGATGGATTCATCAACATGTTGTCGTTGCTGGGCTGGAATCCGGGTACGGAGCAGGAGATCTTTTCCATGGATCAACTGATAAAGAGTTTTTCGCTCGAAAGAGTTGGAAAATCAGGTTCAAGATTTGATCCCGAGAAGACCAAATGGTTCAACCACCAATACCTGATCCACCATTCTGATGAGGAACTTGCCACCCTTTTCCTACCATACCTGGAAGCTAAAGGGGTGAATGTACCGTTCCAATTGGTCGTTCGGGTAACAGGTCTGGTTAAGGAGCGCTGTCATTTCGTGAACGAAATTTGGGATCAGGGATTTTTCTTTTTTCAGGCTCCTGAAACTTATGACGAGAAAATCGTCAGCAAGCGCTGGAAAGATGG
>JAVHPO010000242.1:0-13325 GCA_036170635.1 Prolixibacteraceae bacterium
GAGTATAGTACTCTCATCATAAACCCATGTATGAAAAACGCACCGTCATTGGTAGGAGGAACGACGAAGCAAACTGCCCTCTTTCCTAAAATTTTGCCAGTTGCAATGCAGAAATCATTGATTAAAACATTTATAGTTAATTGCCTCCCATGAAGATCAAAAGGATAGAACTCTACCAAATGCCCATCAAACTCAAAGAGCCTTTCATCATCTCTTTGGGCAAATTCAATTATGCCAGCAATGTGGTGGTTGTCATCCGAACAGATAGCGGATTGAGCGGATTTGGGGAGTGCAGCCCTTTTATGTCGATCAACGGTGAAAGCATGGATACCTGCATGGTGGTTGGACAATATCTTGGCAGGGCGCTGATCGGGCAGGATCCGACAATTATTGAATCATGCACCGGTATGATGGATCAAGTCATTTATGGAAACTCCAGCATCAAGAGTGCGTTCGATATGGCCTTGTACGATCTTGCCTCGCAGCAGGCAGGAGTTCCGCTGTATGCTTTTCTTGGTGGTAAAAACAACAAAGTATTGGTAACAGATTATACTGTCAGCCTGGGCGACAAACACAAGATGGTACATGATGCCTTGTGGATCAAACACCATGGATTTCAGGCCATCAAAGTGAAACTAGGCGAATCGTTTGAAAAAGACTTCGAAAGGATTCATCTGATCAGGGAGGCTGTAGGCAGGGAGATTCCGATGCGGATAGATGCGAACCAGGGTTGGAACACGGAGACAGCGATTTCTATTTTACGCGCCCTCGGGCCTTACAATATCCAGCATTGCGAAGAACCCATTCCACGGTGGAATTTCATGGAACTGCCCAAAGTCAGGAAGCAGAGTCCCATCCATATCATGGCCGATGAATCCTGCTCCGACCACCACGATGCCAAAAGGCTGATTGATTTGAAGGCCTGCGATCAGCTGAACATCAAACTTGGAAAATCATCGGGAATTTTCAATGCATTGAAGATCATTCAACTGGCCGAGGAGGCTGACATGCACCTCCAGGTAGGAGGCTTCCTCGAATCCCGCCTGGGATTTACCGCTGCCGCCCATTTGGCGCTCGCCAGCGATCATATCGTTTACTTCGACTTTGACACACCATTGATGTTCACGGAAGATCCGGTTTCGGGCGGAATAACCTACGATAACCGGGGAGTCGTGACAATCCCGGATGCGATTGGATTGGGGGCATGGGTGGATGAAGGGTATTTGAAGGGGTTGAAGAAGGTTGAGGTATTGTGAGAAGGGTACAGATTGCTTCGCTTCGCTCGCAATGACGGTAGTTCTTATGAAAAGTAAACTTTGAAAGGAGATTCGTCATTGCGAGCGCAGCGAAGCAAACTGTAAAAAGTCCCTCCTTGTTAAATAGTTGCGCTAAGATTCCCCAAAAACCTATCCGACCCATAGATCACCCGCAGACGATGAGCCATCATCTCAATTTTAAAGGTGCCACTTCCCAGATTCTCGCCATCTGATTCTCCCGGTAGGGGAGTAGCGGAACTGATTTCGATGGTTTTCCCCGTATGGGTAGATACGCGTCTGTCTGAGATGAATTTTCCGGAGTAAAGTCCCTTGAAGTTGGTTAGAATTCCCCAGATCCCGATTTTACGGATAACCGTGATGTGAAAAAGACCTTGCAGCGGGTTGGCTTCCGGGACCTGCATCATCCCTCCTCCATTGAATTTGCCCAATCCAATGCTGGCGGTAAAGAGGTTAACTTCCAGCGAGGCACCATCGATCATAAATTTCGTTTGCCTGCTTTTGAAGTTGAAGTAGCCTGATCCCAGACTTTGAATGTACACCCTGATGCCCTTTACTCCTTTGGATTTGAGTTCGTTGGCGTTTTTTGCCACCAGCGCGTCAAAACCGAATCCGGCAATGTTGACGAAATAACGTTTGGTTGTCTGCCCATCCACCCGGCAGGTAATCTCACCAACATCCTGATTGACGGACTTGCCGGCAAGGATAATGTCGATGGCTTTCTGGTAATGGTCTGGTATCCCAAAGGTCCTGGTCCAGTCGTTGCCGGTGCCAACCGGAATCATCCCAAGTGTAACCTCATGGTGTGACTGATGCTCAGCGAGAAATATACCATTGACGACCTCATTGAGGGTGCCATCGCCCCCTGCAACCATCAGATGTTTGGCCCCGCGGGTGACGAGATCTCTGGCCAACTCGATGGCATGGCGGGGATACTCGGAGATGTTAAGCGTGTATGCCATTCCGGATTTTTTGAGCAGTTGCTCGATTTTCTTCCGGTCATCAGCCCCTTTCCCTCCTCCTGCGTGAGGATTCAGAATGACCTGCCACTCGGTTCCGCCATTTTTTTGCATCTGATTTTTAGTTGAGTAGTTAGTACCTGACTACAAATCTAAAAAAAAACGGGTGCAGATATGCTCTGCACCCGAAAAACAATGTAACTGTATCTCTTATTCCTGAACCGCTGCAATACCCGGAAGAACTCTTCCTTCGAGGTATTCGAGCATCGCACCGCCGGCAGTTGAGATATAGGAAACTTTGTCGGCAATGTCGAATTTGTTGACAGCTGCTACAGAGTCGCCTCCGCCAACCAGTGAGAAAGCCCCTTTGGCGGTCGCTTCAACGATGGCATCTCCGATGGCCCTTGTACCTACAGCGAATTTGTCCATTTCGAATACGCCGACCGGGCCATTCCAAAGAATTGTGTTCGACTCGCTGATTACTTTGCTGAAGTTTTTGATGGTTTCAGGACCGATGTCCAATCCTGACCAGTTGTCGTCGATGGCATAGGAAGGGACCACTTTTGTGTTGGCCGTCTCGGCAAATGCATCTGCTTCTACCACATCAACTGCAAAGTGGAATTGAACCCCTTTGTCCTTGGCTTTTAGCAGAAGACTCTTTGCAAGCTCAACGTAATCGTCTTCACAGATGGAACCACCAATTTTACCGCCCTGGGCCTTCACGAAAGTGTAGGTCATTCCACCTCCGATGATCAGGTGGTCGACAGAATTCAGCAGGTTCTCAATGATGGTAATTTTAGAGGATACTTTTGATCCCCCCATGATGGCTGTGAAAGGACGCTTTGGCGCTTTGAGTACTTTATCCAGACTCTCTACTTCACTGGCTACCAACAGACCGAACATTTTGTCGTTGGGGAAGAATTTGGCAATAACTGCTGTCGAGGCGTGGGCTCTGTGGGCAGTGCCGAAAGCATCATTAACCCAGCAGTCGCCCAGGAGAGAGATCTGACGGGCAAACTCTTCGTCGCCACCCTCCTCTTCAGGATGAAAGCGCAGGTTTTCCAAAACCAATACTTCACCGACTTTAAGGGCAGATGCCATTGCCTGAGTTGCTTCACCGATACAGTCCGGAGCCATTTTAACAGCCTTGCCACCCAGTAATTTGCTGAGGTGAGGCACAAGATGTCTCATTGAAAATTTGTCTTCAGGACCCTTTTTCGGGCGACCCAGGTGAGACATGATAATCACAGCTCCGCCTTTACCCAAAATCGTGTTGATGGTTGGCAGGGCAGCAGTCATGCGGGTATCGTCGGTAATTTCGAATTGTTCGTTGAGCGGAACATTGAAGTCAACTCTGATTAAGGCTTTTTTGCCTGAAAAGTCATAAGTTTCAATCGTCTGCATATCGTTGGTATTAAATTTTTTAAGAAGCCCAAAGATAGTGGATATCTGTTGGATAAGCCTCTTTTGTGTGTTAATTTATTACTAATTCATCAGGAGTTTTTGTGGTCAGGAGAGCCAATGGCCATTTTTTTTTACTTTTGAGGAGCGGGTCAAAAGAGACAAAAGTACTATGCAATTTAAAGATGTCATCGGACAGCGCCCAACGAAGGAGCTGTTTATTCAGTTGGCAAAGGAGCAACGCGTTCCCCATGCCATTATGCTGGTCGGGCCTCCCGGGAACGGGAAGCTAGGCATAGCATTGGCTTTTGCTCAGTACCTGAATTGCCGCGACAAGACGGAGAACGACTCCTGCGGAGTCTGCAGTTCGTGCCTGAAATTCAAAAAGCTGATTCATCCGGATCTCCATTTTACCATCCCGGTCATCAAAACATCTGCCATCTCCAAGCCCACCAGCAGCGACTACCTCGCCAAGTGGAGAAGCTATTTTTTGGCCAATCCCTACCCTATCTACGAAAGGTGGAATCAGCTTATCGCAGAAGAGAACAAACAGGGGATGATCTATGTGGATGAGGCTGCTGAAATCATCCAAAAGCTGAACAGGAAATCCTATGAAGCAGACTATAAAGTCTCGCTGATCTGGCTACCTGAAACCATGCACCTGACTTGTGCAAATAAGATACTGAAAGTTCTTGAGGAGCCACCTGCGAATACCTTATTTATCCTGGTTACGGAGGAGGAACAGCGGCTGATCAGCACCATCAGATCGCGTTGCCAGACCATCCGCATACCGCGAATTGACGAGCAGGATCTTGCACAAGCACTGACCAATCATCCTGAGTTGGGAGAAAACAATCCTGCTGTTGTGGCCCGCATGGCCAACGGGAATTATATCCTGGCCGAAGAGATGTTGCTCGAAGATGAAGTCAGAAGATACAATTATCGGCTTTATACCTCTTTGATGAGGTCGGGGTATGGTCGTAATTTGCAGGAGTTGCTTAGCTGGTCGGACGAAATCTCTTCCATTGGAAGGATCAGGCAGATCAGTTTTCTGAAGTATTGCAGCGATTTTACCCGCGAAAATTTTATGTCGAATTTCAGGCAGCCGGTTTTGGTTACAATGAGTGAGGAAGAGGAAAAATTTGCCAATAAATTTGCACCATTCATCCACGACAAGAACGTAATCCACCTCTTTGCCGAGTTCGAAAAATCTTTGAAGGACATTGCATCCAATGGAAATGCCAAAGCCGTTTTCACCGATATGGCACTCAAAGTTTCGAAGCTGATCAGGCTCTAATCCCCGATAGGCAGTTCAATTATTATTCCTTATTTTAGGAGTATGATAGTTTTCGCAGCAGTCCACGTGATTCGCTCTGTTAAAATTCATTATTTTTGTACAGATAGAAGAAAATTACAAATTAGATAATTCATGAACACTATACAAAAGGCAGGACGCGGATGCCCAAATTCGACGCAGACGCGCAGTTGTGCCAAATTGAATGTATACAATTGGCTTTCTGATGTTCCCAATACCATCAATCCAAACGATATAATAGAGATCCGGTTCAAAAATACCCGCAAGGATTATTTCAAAAACGTGAATGAACTGCCCCTGAAACCGGGGGATATTGTCGCTGTGGAGGCAAGTCCGGGTCACGATATTGGCGTTGTTTCGCTCGTTGGCGACCTTGTTCTCAAGCAGATGAAACGACATAAACCCACCTTCGTGGATGGTGAACTCCGTAAAATATATCGTTTGGCCAAACCTGTCGACATTCAGAAATGGGAAGAGGCGATCCAAATGGAGCACGAAACCATGTTGAAAGCCCGAAAAATTGCCGAAGACCTTCGCCTGAACATGAAAATCGGCGACGTTGAATTTCAGGGAGACAAGACCAAAGCCATTTTTTATTACATTGCAGATGAGCGCGTTGATTTTCGTCAGCTCATCAAAGTATACGCCGATGCCTTCCGGATACGTATTGAAATGCGCCAGATTGGCGCCCGTCAGGAAGCCGGCAGAATTGGCGGGATTGGTCCATGTGGCCGCGAATTGTGCTGTAGCTCCTGGATCTCCAATTTTGTGTCAGTCACGACCAATGCAGCCCGCTACCAGGAGATCTCGCTGAATCCGCAAAAGCTTGCCGGACAGTGCAGCAAGCTCAAATGTTGCCTGAACTATGAGTTGGACTGTTACATCGATGCCCAACAGGATTTTCCGCCTAACAATGTGCAGATTGAAACCGAAAAAGGGAATTTCAACTACCTGAAAGCGGATATTTTCAAGGGTATTTTCTGGTACGTGAGAGAAAACTACCAGGGTGGTGGCGTCATCGGCGTCTCTGTGGAGAAGGTGAAAGAGATCATTCGGTTGAACAGAAGTGGCAAACGCATACCTGATCTGACCGGAGATATCATTGAGATACCGGAAGATGCAGTTCCAACTTACCAGAATTCGACAGGTCAGGAGTCGCTCGACAGGTTTGATCAGGGTTCAACCAAATTGAGGAGAAAGAAGCGTCACAAACCAATTCTGACACGTAAAAACAGTTCTAATCCCGACAATGAGACTTCACAAGATACTCCGGACGAGTAAGGCCGTTCTGCTTCTCTCTTTTGTTGCGGTTGTGATTTTCTCCTGCAACAGGAAGATTGTTTTCAGCGATTACAAATCCCTGAGCGGGTCTAAATGGCACCAGGATTCCATTCTGAGATTCGACATGACAGTGCCTGATTCGTCCAAGATCTACAATCTTTATCTGAACGTCAGAAACGATGGCAGATATGGTTACAGTAACCTATGGTTGTTTGTCAAGATTACTCCCCCAAAAGGTAAAGTCCTCAATGATACCATCGAACTCTCCCTGGCCAATCCCGACGGCAAGTGGCTTGGCTATGGACTTGGTGACATTTACGACATGAAATATCCTTACAAACAGACAACGATCTTCCCTTCAGCCGGCTACTATCGTTTTGAAGTACGACAAGGTATGCGTACGGAAGACGGCGTTTTAAGAGGGATCCGGGATTTTGGCATTACCCTCGACAGGGCGAATTAAAGAGATATGAGTTATGAGATATGAGATATGAGTTATGAGATGCTTTTATCTTGATTTAGAGCCAATGCAATTTCCCCCTCGGCTTCGCTCGGGGACCGTCTCGTCTTCATATCTTTCCATCAACACATCCGCACATCACCACATCATCTAATCAATAAATGAGTAAAAATAAGCTCTCCAAATTTGCCGAAGTGCACGCTTTGCCCAATGTGGTGGAGGTTCCCTATGCTGAGTTGCTTCAGGGTCCATATAAACTTCAAGGCAAATGGAGCAGTCAATTTTTTGGGAATGATTTTCCGGTAGTTCTGGAACTGGGTTGCGGGAAGGGGGAATACACCGTTGGACTGGCAGAAAACTTTCCTGAAAAGAACTTCATTGGCATCGACATCAAAGGTTCCAGAATCTGGACAGGGGCAACAGCCTCTCATGCTAGAGGATTGAAAAACGTTGGATTCATCCGAACTTATGTCGAATTGCTTCCCGCTTTTTTCGGACCGGATGAGGTGAGTGAAATTTGGATCACCTTTCCTGATCCCCAGATGAAAAAAGTGCGCAAGCGACTTACCTCCACAAAACTTCTGGCCCATTACGGCAAAGTGATGAAGCCGGGTGGTATCGTTCACCTCAAAACAGACAGCAATTTTCTTTACCAATATACAAGAGCCCTGGTCCATTTGAACGGTTTCAAGGTGGAAGCGGAAACGGATGATTTGTATGCTTCAGCCTATGCGGATGAAATCATGGGGATCAAAACCTATTACGAACAGCAGTGGCTCAGCCGGAGCCTTACCATCAAATACCTGAAATTTATTCCGCATTTCGATAACCTGTTCGAACCCGACCTGGAAATCGAGTGGGACGAGTACAGGAGCTTTGGCCGGGATCGGCGGAGCAGGGTCGTTGATGGAGATGAAACGGGGAAACGGTGAAATAGGAGGGGAAGACTTGGCGAGTGGGAGAGTGGGAGACAGAAAGACTAGGACGACTGGGACGACTGGGACGAAGGGGACGACTGGGACGAAGGGGAAGACTGGGATGACGAGAAAGTCCCTGAGCGGAGCCGAAGGGCTTTCTAATTTTGCGCGAATAAACCGGTCCCCGAGCGAAGCCGAGGGGGATGACTAGAGAGAAGAGGATGCGAAAATGAGAGAACTACGACACCGGTCCCCGAGCGAAGCCGAGGGGTCTTAATTTGTGTAATTTGCGAAATTTGTGGTAAGAGCGGGTTTATCCCTGTATTCCGTTTTAATCCGAACAATTGTTTTTATGAACGATTTTTACGAAAAGGTATATGATGTCACCCGTTTGATTCCTCCCGGCAGGGTGACGAATTACGGGGCCATCGCGCGCTACCTGGGCACCGGATTGTCGGCCCGTGTGGTTGGCTGGGCGCTAAACAATTCCCATCTGCAAGAACCTTTCGTTCCGGCACACCGGGTGGTCAACAGAAATGGATTGCTGACGGGCAAAGTCCATTTTCATCCCCCTTCCGCCATGCAGGAACTGCTGGAGAATGAAGGGATCCTCGTGGAAGATGATGCGGTAGTCGACTTTAACAAATACTTTTGGGATCCGATGAAAGAGTTGGAATGAGCCTTCAGGCGATAGCCGAAAAAAGGGACTTCAATCCATGCAACATTATAAGGAATAGATCGTAAACAAGACAATTAGAAACCGTATAAATTTCAAACACAGAGAATAAAATATCTTATATGAGACTTCAGTTTACTTTGAGATGCGTGCCTGAACGTGGTCAAAAAAGAGTGTTAGCTTATTCTCTGTGTTAGTTTTAAGTAATCTTTAATCTGTAATTTTTAATTCAATTATAATGGCCCTAATTCCCAAAAATATATCCGACACCCTCCGGAGAATTCATTTCCCCGGCGCTGATAAAAGCATCATAGACCTGGAGATGGTTCAGGAAATCCGTGTCGCAGGTAAGAAAATCACTTTTTCTTTGATCTTCCAGAAGGAAGATGATCCTTCCATTGGTCCTGTTTCAGAAGCGTGCAAGGACGAGATCCGGCGCGAATACGGCAGCGACTTTGAGGTAACAATAACCCCAAAAAGCGCCAACAGGATGACTCCGCCGGTGCTGCCAGGTGTAAAAAATATCATAGCCATCGCATCCGGCAAGGGTGGTGTTGGCAAGTCAACCATGGCAGTCAACCTGGCTATTGCATTGGCCAGAAGGGGAGCCAAAGTTGGGTTGGTCGATGCCGATATTTTCGGTCCTTCGATACCCAAAATGTTTGGGGAAGAGGATGCACACCCCAATTTCGAAAAGATTGACGGTCGCGACCGGATCGTTCCCATTGAGAAATTTGGCGTTAAATTTCTCTCCATTGGTTTCTTTGCCAACAGGCAGGATGCCCTTATCTGGCGAGGCCCTGTTGCCTCCAATGCATTGAAGCAGCTGATCATGGAAGGAAACTGGGGCGAACTCGACTTTATGCTGGTTGACCTGCCACCCGGAACCAGTGACATTCATCTAACACTGGTTCAAACGCTCGCGGTTACCGGGGCGGTTATCGTTACCACACCTCAGGATGTTGCCCTTGCTGATGTTGTAAAAGGGGTATCCATGTTCAATAGCAAGTCGATCAATGTGCCTGTATTGGGAATCATCGAAAACATGTCATGGTTTACTCCGGCCGAACTTCCGGAAAACAAGTATTACATTTTTGGCAAGGATGGCGGGAAAGAGTTGGCAGCTTCCATGAATCTTCCTTTGCTGGGCCAGATTCCAATTGTTATGCGTATCCGGGAAGGTGGAGACAGTGGTTTGCCGGCTGCATGCGATGAGGAGAGCGCTTCAGGAGTCGCGTTCGAACAATTGGCAGATGAGTTAATCGTGCAGTTGGAGCACCGGAACATTTATTTTGAACCAACCAAGAAAGTAACAGTTAAACGGAAGTAATTTTTTCAGCAATTTTGAGTTAATTTGTATTATACATTTATCCAAAAACGCTTGAAGGGACACGCCTTAAATCAGTTTTTTTATCCGCTGGTTCTACTGTTTTCTGTTGGATGCTCCACGCAGAACAATACTGCCATATCCCGTTTTTACCACCAGTTAAACTCCCAATACAACGTCTATTTTAATGCCAGAGAGAGTGTTAAGGAGGGATTGATGAGGATGGATCGTCAGGTCATTGAGGACTATACTCATTTACTGCCGGTTTTTCCCGAAACCAGTCCTGCCGCCTCGCAGGTGGCAATTTCGCAAATGGAATATGCTGTACAGAAGTGTCTTAAACTGATTTCGACACACTCTATTACCAAGAGTCCGAAACGAAAAACCAACACGTCAGAGGCATACACCGCATTTGCCTATAAAGCCGAATACAACAAGTGGATCGATGATACTTATCTGCTGATGGGGCAGGCGGGTTATTACCAACGCGATTTTCACAGGGCACAGGAGAGTTTCAATTATATATTGCACAATTTTCCCAATCAGCCAACCAGGAATCCGGCTTTTCTTTGGTTGTCAAGATGTTATATTGAGACAGGAGAATTAGACAAGGCGCTTCAGCTTTTGAAGTTACTGGAGCGGGATGGCAGTCTGCCGTCAGAAGTCAAAAAGGACCTCACAATTGTGAAGGCTTACTATTATATCACCACCAAAGATTGGAAAGAGGCGGTCTTTCAGTTAAGCCAGGCTTTGAAGATGGATTTAACCAGAAAGGAGAGGGGGAGATACAATTTTATCCTGGCTCAACTTTACCTGACCCTGGGGCAGAACGACGAGGCTGTGGCTGCATTTCACCGTGTTGTCAAATCAAGGCCATCCACCCGAATGGCCTTTGAGGCAAAAATATCGCTGCTCGAATATGCCAGCAGTAATCAGGAAGAGGTCAATCTGGCTCTTGCCAAAATGATCAGAAACGGGAACAACCGGCCATACCTCGACCGTATTTATTATGCCAAAGGTGAGGTAGCGCTGAAGTCGCAACGCAGGGAAGAGGCTTTGAAAGATTTTAGAACTTCTGTAACTTATAGCCTCGACAACAACAACCAGCGGGCGCTTTCCAGTTTGAAAGTTGCGCGCCTTTCGCTGGAAGAGAGTAACTACCGGATGGCATCCTGTTATTACGACAGTGCACTGGCTGTCGTCGGGGCTGATTATCCCGGGTACGATGAAATTGTCTCAAAAACCAACGGTTTGTCAGCCTTGGTAAAGAACCTCGACTTGATAGGGAGAGAAGACAGTTTGCAGAAGGTTGCCCTGATGCCTGAAAAAGACCGGCTTGACTTTATCAACAAGGAGATTGCCAAATTGGCTGAAGTAGAGAGCAAAAAACAGGCAGAACTACAAAAGGAGCAGAATAGTGCAAACTATTTCAGAGGTCAGCAATACCGCTCTAATTTAGATGACCAGTCGAACAACAGCTCATGGTATTTTTACAATCCGGTTACGGCGGGGCTTGGCAAAACCGATTTCCAGCAAATTTGGGGCAAAAGGAAACTGGAGGACAACTGGAGACGAAAGAATAAAATTTCCTTAAATCCGGGCGAAAATGAGCTGGCTGATGCTGCTGATGTGCAGAAGAAAGAGACGTCAAAGCTGAAAGAGTCTAATCCTAAAACGGTCGAATATTACCTTCAGAATCTGCCATTGACAGACTCTTTAATGCGTGCTTCACACGATCGGATCAAGTCGGCTTATTTTGCTGCCGGGAGAATTTATGAGGGTGCCCTGAACGACAATACCCATGCAATAGCCATGTACGAAGAGCTGAATGTCAGGTACCCTGAAAGTATTTATGAGCTGCCGGTATGGATCGAATTCCATAAGATGAAATACAAGGAGGAGATTTTCAAGAATAAAATCACCCAAAAGTACCCTGAATCGAATTATGCTAAATTTCTCTTGAATCCGGATTTTCTGCAGGAGATGGAGGTCAGAAAGCAGCAAAGAGAGCGTAAATATGGCGAAGCCTTGACCTTGTACAAGAGTGGGGATTACAGCGCAGCCGGGAAATTGGCTTCTGAAGTAATGGCGCTTCAGCCTGACAGCCTTTTGCTGCCCAAGGTGAAATTTATTGAAATGATTTCCAAAGGGAAAAATGCATCACCGGATGAATTTTCGAAAATGTTGGATCAATATCTTTCCAATTATCCCGCCTCACCGGCAAATCCGGTAGTTGTGAAGATCCGCGATTTGGTTCGCCAAAATAGTCTTGCCGAATTGGAGAAGACAATCTCAAAGATGGATTCAGCCTCCCTAAGCAAACAGCCGGAAAAAACCGCTATCAGAAAGGATGATGCTTTTGGAGGAAAATACTCCTATGATGAAGAATTATTCCACTATTTTGTGCTTTCCTTCCCGAAGAGTGCCAAAATTGATGTCAACCGCCTGATATTTGACCTGGCTAATTTTAACATCGATTACTATACATCAATCGATTTTGACGTCGAAGAGATCAAATTAAATGAAGAGATACAACTCGTTGTGGTTCGAAGTCTTGCAAATAAAGAGGAAGGCCTGGGCTATTTTGGAACCATCCTTAAACACAAAGAGGTATTCAGAACTTTGAATGGGGTAGACTTCCACTACTTACTGGCCTCTTCGACAAACTACCGAAAAATCATTGAAGATCAAGATCTTCTGCAATATCTCAAGTTCTTTGTGCAGAACTACAGCAAGACATCCTCCCCCTCTAAACCTTGAAGGTCTATATACTTCTACAAAAGGAAATTCAGATCATCTTTCTCACCCAACTCCACCGGAACCAACCCTTTTTTAAAGATTCGAATCGATCTTTCACCGATAAGCCGAAGCTCTCCGCCTTCCATCCGCAGCATCGTTCCCTCCCGCAAGCCGACCACATAAGTTTCCGGATTGATCTCAAGAAATTCCTCAATTCGTTGCTCTCGGGTTTCGCCACCATGTCCTTCCGGGTTTTTGTCGAGGTAGTGCGGATTGATTTGAAATGGCACCAGGTTGAGGCAACCGAAACCTTTCGGATCGATGATGGGCATATCATTGGTGGTGCGCAAAGTTGGGCAGGCCACATTCGATCCCGCACTCCAGCCGATAAAGGGGATTCCGGCCATCACCCGTTCCCTGATGAGTGGAAACAGACCACTTTCGTTCATCATGCGCACAAGCTGCCATGTGTTTCCGCCGCCAACGACAATGGCTTCCGCTTCACTGACAGCCTTGGCGTATTCTTTCGCATGGTGGATACTGGAAAGCGGATGGTTCAATGCTTCGAAACGCTCCTTCACCTTGGCTTCGTATGTATCGAACGAAAAAGTAACCGCGGCGAAGGGAATAAACAATGTTTTAAGCGATTGATTTCCAAGAAATTTAGCGATCTCAGGCATCGGATAACCCAGGTAAGGTTCTCCCGGCATGGTGGAGTTGCTGATCAATAATAATCTCATAAATAGGAGGATTAATTTCTACGAATTTACATCAGTTTTTCGAGTTTGCCCCTCGGCTCCGCTCGGGGACCGGGTGGTTTCGCCAAAAATTGGCGCTTTGCCCTTGACCCCTCGGCCCCTCGGCTTCGCTCGGGGACCCGATTTGCTTCGTACATTGCCCTTCGGCTCCGCTCGGGGACCAGAATGGCGACCGCCTCCGTCCCCGACCCTGAGCGGAGCCGAAGGGCAAGTTTTTT
>JAVHPO010000243.1:0-2660 GCA_036170635.1 Prolixibacteraceae bacterium
CCCCAGCTGGGTCACTTTTTTTTGTTATTGCCGCTGTATATGAATTTATACAGCGGCATTTTTTTTGTACTTGCAAGGAGACTTTTTTATAATTTAGGATGACATGACCCCTAATTTAGAAATTACCGGATTACATTTTGTGTGATGAATTTTCAATAGGTTCTTCTGCTTAAAAATGACTGATTTTCAATGTCTAAAATGTGTGAATTATGTAACTTTTTAGGAAGATTTTGTAACTGGATTGTGGTTTATGTTGTGCACCTTTGTATAGTTATTATTTAAAAGGAAACTTTTGAAACTCTATATCAAATACATGGTCAGCAACCGCTGTAAACTGGCGGTTAAAGAGGAGTTGCGAAGGTTGGGCCTTCATTTCATTCTGGTTGATTTGGGTGAAATTGAGATCATGGAGGACATCACACCCGAACAAAAAGATGAATTGAGGGCTGCCCTACTCAATTCAGGTCTTGAATTGATGGACGACAAAAGGGCGGTTTTGATCGAAAAGATAAAGAATGTAATCATTGAAATGGTCCATCATACCGATGAAATGATCAAAGTAAATTTCTCCGATTATTTAAGTGAAAAACTGAACCACGATTACACTTATTTGGCCAATCTTTTTTCCGAAATACAGGGGACCACCATTGAGCAATTTGTAATTCACCATAAAATTGAGCGGATTAAGGAATTAATCATATATGATGAATTGAATATTACGGAAATAGCTTGGAAAATGAATTACAGCAGTGTTGCCCATTTATCCAATCAATTTAAAAAAGTCACAGGCCTTACCCCTTCCCATTTTAAACAATTGAAAGTCAAGAGGAGAAGTCCGATTGAGGAAGTTGGGAATTTGCTGGAACACAATAGCGTAACCTAAAAATCAGATGGAAAGAACGAAGTCACATCATTCACAATATGCCAGCAGTTTGATAGAAGCAAGCCTGGATCCCCTGATCACAATCAGTATCGATGGGAAAATTACGGATGTAAACCAGGCCAAAGTGGATGTTACAGGCGTTGATCGCAAAAAACTTTTGGGTTCCAACTTTTACGACTATTTCACAGAACCCGGGAAGGCTTCCGATGTTTACAAGAAAGTTTTTGCTTCAGGGTCCATTTCGGATTCTCCACTCACCTTTCGGGACGTCAATGGAAAATTAACGGATGTATTGTTTAACGGATCTGTATATAAAGATAAAAAGGGCAAGGTTTTAGGGGCTGTTGTTGTGGCAAGGGATGTCTCCAAACAGAAATGGGTTACTGAGTTGCAGATTGCCAATAAGGAATTGGCCTATCAAAATGATGAAAAGGAGAAACGTGCTGCCGAATTGGTAATAGCAAACAAGGAGCTTGCCATTCAAAACGTAGTAAAGGAGAAGCGTGCCGCCGAATTGGTTTTAGCCAACAAGGAGCTGGCTTTCCAGAATGACGAAAAGGAAAAACGTGCAGTGGAATTGGTCGTAGCCAATAAAGAACTTGCTTTCCAGAATGAGGTAAAAGAGAAACGTGCCGCCGAATTAATTGTAGCCAACAAGGAACTTCTCTTTCAAAACGATGAGAAGAAAAAACGCTCAGCCGAATTGGTCATTGTTGACAAGGAACTTAAGCATCAAAAAAAAGAAAATGAAAGGCAGGAAATTGTCAATATTGAACTTGAAGCTATCAGCAAATCGCTTAAATTGGCCTCACAGTATTCGCTTAGTCTTCTGGAAGCGAGTTTAGATCCTTTGGTAACCATCAATACAGAGGGAAAGATTACCGACTTGAATGAGGCAACTGTTCAAATTACCGGCATTTCAAGAGGACATTTAAAAGGATCCAACTTCTTCGACTATTTTACTGAACCTCAAAAAGCACGCGAAGTTTACCAGATAGTCTTCGCAAAGGGATCACTCAAAGATTCACCTCTCACCCTCCGGCACAAGGATGGTACCCTGACGGAGGTATTGTTCAATGGTTCGGTTTACAAGGATGATCAGGGCAATGTATTGGGTGTTGTGGTTGTAGCAAGGGATATAACCGATCAAAAAAGAATAGCCACAGAATTAACTGAGGCCATTGTTTTTGCTGAGCTTGCAGTTGCCATTGCCGAAGAGGCCAAAATGAAAGCTGAAAGCGCTACCCTCATTGCTGAAATGGCCGTGAAAGCAAAACAGCAGTTCTTGTCAAACATGAGCCATGAAATTCGCACGCCAATGAATGCGATTATCGGGTTTACCAAAGTTTTGCTGAAATCGGAGACAACCTCCAAACAAAAAGAGTACCTACAGGCGATCAAAATGAGCGGTGATGCGCTGATCGTACTGATAAACGATATACTTGACCTTGCAAAGGTAGATGCAGGCAAAATGGTCTTTGAGCAGACCCCTTTTAAAATGGCCCTTTCCATTGCGGCCATGCTGCACCTCTTTGAACCTAAAATTCGCGAGAAGAACCTCGAATTGATCAAAGAATACGACTCTAAAATTCCGATCGTATTGCTCGGCGACCCCGTACGGTTGCACCAGATTATTTTAAACCTGGTGAGCAATGCCGTTAAGTTTACGAACAAAGGGAAAATAACAGTGTCTGTTCGTCTTTTAAAGGAAGATGAAAAAAAGGCTACCATAGAATTTACTGTCATCGGTACGAAGCACTGTTCCGTTCCAGGGATA
>JAVHPO010000244.1:0-13285 GCA_036170635.1 Prolixibacteraceae bacterium
TTAGTCTTCCAAATGATTGTGCTGGTCGTGATTGGTGCCTTTGGAGGAAAGTGGCTGGATGGCTACTTTCAATTGGAAACACATATTTGTACAATACTATTGATAATTGTTGCAGCCATTTTATCACTCTACCTTTTTTTCAAAACCATTTTTACCAAATGATTGACCTAATTCCTAACATGTGATATGATTAGCACAGAGAAACGTATTTTCCTTAAAAGGGCATTGTTGTTTTGTTTGGTATTAATCGGTACCTCCTTGCTTCTTTTTGATACCCTGTTGAAAGAATTTTACCTGAAGATCTTTCCGCTTCAGTTTGGTGTCGTTGCGCTGATAACTGTCTTTAGCCATTTGAAGCTGATGAATGCGAGCCAGCAGAACCCCAGGAGGTTTAGCACAACCTATTTATCCACTATGTCTGTCCGATTGTTCATTTACCTTGTATTTATGCTGATTTGTCTGTTAATAGACAGAAGCAGGGCCGTTGATTTCGTGGTAACTTTTTTGGTGCTTTATTTGGCTTTCACAATTTTTGAAGTCGTGGAAATTTCGAATTTTCTCAAAAAAAATCCAAATTCTTCAAATTAAAAAATTAAATTTGTCGCACAAAAAACCAGAAATGCTCAAGGCTTTTAGAATATTTATAATCCTTTATGCTCTAGGTACGTCCTCAATTTTGGCGGCAAAAGCTCAGGAACACAAAATTGCAGGGACTGAACCTGCCAGCGAAAAATTCAATGCAAGTAAGCTGATCATGGAGCACATTGCCGACTCATACGAGTGGCATATTGCGAAATTTGGAGATACACATGTCAGTCTTCCTTTGCCGGTTATTTTATATAGCACTCAGACCGGCTTCCATTTTTTTATCTCCAATAAATTTCATCACGGAACTGAAAGTTATTCTGGTTTTCACATCGCCGGGGAAGAATCCAAATACAAGGGAAAAGTAGTTGAAGTGGCTGCCGATGGAACGGAGATAAGGCCATACGACTTCTCAATCACAAAAAATGTAATGTCGCTCTTTTTTAGCATCTTCTTTTTGTTGCTGATCTTCTTTTCCATAGCAAAACGATACAAGGAAGGATTTGACAGGGCACCGAAAGGAATTCAAAGCTGGCTGGAACCAATCGTAATTTTTGTGCGCGATGATGTGGTCAAAGCCTCTATTGGTGAAGAGAAGTACAGAAAATATCTCCCATACTTGTTGACGGTGTTTTTCTTTATCCTCATTAACAATGTGATGGGATTAATTCCAATCCTACCCGGAGGTGCGAATCTTACGGGCAATATTGCCGTAACCATGGTTTTGGCGCTTTTCACCTTCGCTATAATCTCATTCAGTGGCTCAAAAGATTACTATATGCATATTGTCAACGCCCCCGGAATTCCCTGGTGGTTAAAGTTGCCAATACCTTTGATGCCTATTGTTGAGATAATGGGCGTTTTTACCAAACCGTTTGTTTTGATGGTGCGGTTATTTGCCAACATTACTGCAGGTCATATTATTGCATTGGGATTTTATAGCCTGATCTTCATCTTTGGGGAGAAAAGTGTTTATGCCGGATTAGGTGTTTCGATCGTATCCATTCTTTTCACCATTTTTATGGGTCTGCTTGAGCTGCTGGTTGCATTCATCCAGGCGTACGTTTTCACACTTCTTTCCGCTTTGTACATTGGGATGGCCTTGGAACAGCATGATGAACATGCAGTGAAAGGTCATTGAATTTAATGCGTTTATTAGTTTAAAATATTCATACACAGCAATTTAATAACTTAAAAGTAAGTAATATGTTTACATTAGGTGTGATCTTAGAAGTTGTAGCCAATGTTGCATTGGCGAAATTGGGAGCAGGGATTGGTGCCGGATTGGCAGCTATAGGTGCAGGTATCGGTATTGGACGGATCGGGGGAGGAGCAGTGGAAGCTATTGCCCGTCAACCTGAAGCCGCCGGGGATATTCGTTCCAACATGATCGTCTCTGCAGCGTTAATTGAAGGAGCAGCATTTTTTGCAATGGTTATTTGTTTTTTGATACTGTTTGTATAGTATCATACTGCCTTTAATATTAATTTTTAAATCTTCAATCCCATGGGTCTGGTAATGCCTGATTTTGGTCTGTTGTTCTGGATGGTAATCTCATTCTCGCTATTGATGTGGTTACTCGGCAAATTTGCCTGGAAACCAATCCTTACAGCCCTCTCAGCAAGGGAAGATTCGATTGAGAAAGCGCTTAAATCAGCAGAGATTGCTAAAAATGAGATGGTTAAATTACAAGCGGGCAACGAAAAACTGCTGAAAGAAGCCATGATGGAAAGAGAAAGAATAGTAAAAGAGGCCAGGGAATTGAAAGATTCTATCGTACGGGATGCGAAAAATGTGGCCGTCATCGAGGCAAACAAAGTAATGGAAGAGGCAAAGTCTGCCATTGCAAGAGAAAGATCTGAAGCAGTGAACGAAATGAAATCGGTCATCTCTTCCTTCTCCATCGATATTGCCGAGAAAATATTAAAAGAACATCTTTCAGGCAATAAAAAACAGAAGGATTTGGTGGCCAACTATTTGGAAAACATCAAATTGAATTAGTCGCTGATAATATCAGATTGTTAGTTTATCAAATCGAAAAAATTGAACGAGAGTAAAATTTCAGTACGTTACGCCAAGGCGCTTTTTTCTTCTGCTGTTGAAAGAAATTTGCTGGATGTGGTAAAAAAAGATATCGATTTTTTGCTTCAACTCCTGCAGACACAGCCCAGATTAAAAGAGTTATTGTCAAGTCCTGTTGTTAAAGCTAAGGAAAAGGGTGGTTTTTTGGATGAGATTTTCAAGAATCAATTCCATCAACTCACCATGGATTTTCTTCACTTACTATTGAAAAACAACAGAGAGGTTTACCTGTTGGAGATGTGCCTGAATTTTCAGTCTTTGTACAGCAAATTAACCGGCATAAAATCTGCCAAACTAACAACTGCAATTGAATTGGATGCTGCTCAATTACAGCAGTTTAATCGATTAATTCAGATCCATTTCGGAAGTAAAGCAGAGGTATTGACATCCGTAGATGAAAATTTACTTGGTGGGTTTATCCTGAAGGTAGAAGATCAACAGTTGGACGCATCTGTTTCGACCCAACTGAAAAAGATGAGAAGGGAATTGGTAAGTAATATTAAAAATTAAATAGAAGATTATGGCTGGATTAAAACCTGCTGAAGTATCTGAAATTTTAAAACAACAGTTGGATGGCTTCAAAACAGTCGCCGAACTTGAAGAGGTTGGTACAGTTTTGCAGGTAGGCGATGGGATTGCCAGGGTTTACGGACTATCCAATGTTCAATCGAATGAAATGGTTGAGTTCGATAGCGGTGTCATGGGTATCGTTCTAAACCTTGAAGAGGATAACGTAGGTTGCGTTCTATTGGGGCCTACCGAAAAAATTAAAGAGGGTGACAGCGTAAAACGGTCAAATAAGATTGCTTCCATACAGGTTGGAGAGGGTCTTTTGGGGCGCGTGATCAATACGCTTGGTGAACCAGTGGATGGCAAAGGGCCGATTAGCGGGCAACTGTATGAGATGCCGCTCGAGAGGAAGGCTCCAAGTGTCATCTACCGTCAACCGGTCTCGGAACCTCTTCAAACAGGTATCAAAGCAATTGATTCGATGATCCCCATTGGCAGAGGTCAGCGCGAATTGATCATTGGTGACCGCCAGACGGGTAAGACCACCATTGCCATTGACACCATCATCAATCAGAAAGAGTTTTTCAAAAAGGGTGAACCAGTATACTGCATCTATGTGGCCATCGGTCAAAAGGGATCGACCGTAGCAAACATCGCAAAAACTTTGCAGGAACATGGTGCCATGGATTATACTGTCATTGTGATGTCAACCGCCTCTGATCCTGCTGCTTTGCAATTTTATGCTCCATTTGCTGGCGCTGCCATCGGCGAATTTTTCAGGGATTGCGGAAATGCAGCTTTGATTGTTTACGATGATCTTTCCAAACAGGCAGTCTCCTATCGTGAAGTCTCACTGTTGCTTCGCAGGCCACCGGGTCGTGAAGCTTATCCTGGTGATATTTTCTATTTGCATTCCAGGTTACTGGAGCGTTCAGCAAAGATCAACAAAACCCTGGCAGTTGCTCAGCAAATGAATGATGTTCCTGAATCAATAAGGCACCTCATAAAAGGTGGTGGTTCATTGACCGCCCTTCCTATTATCGAGACCCAGGATGGTGACGTTTCGGCATATATTCCGACCAACGTCATCTCCATCACGGATGGTCAGATTTTCCTTGAATCACACCTTTTCAATGCAGGTATCAGACCCGCCATCAATGTTGGAATATCTGTTTCCCGTGTTGGAGGAAATGCCCAGATCAAATCCATGAAAAAGGTTGCAGGTACATTGAAACTGGCTCAGGCTGAATTCAGGGAACTGGAGGCCTTTTCAAAATTCGGATCCGACCTGGATGCCGCAACTAAATCGGTGCTTGAGAAGGGATCCAGGAATGTGGAGATCCTGAAACAGGGGAGCGCCTCCCCAATGACTGTTGAAGAACAGATTGCCATACTCTACTGCGGAACCCAGGGACTACTGATGGATGTTCCAAAAGAAAAAATCAGGGATTTTGAAAAGGAATATTTGCAACTGCTTGCTACTCAGTATTCAGCAGTTTTATATCAATTGAGCCTTGGTGAACTCAATGATGAGATTACCAAGACGCTTGAACTGGCTGCTAAAAAGACTGTTCAAAATTTCGTGTATTAATATGGTCATTTTGAAGCAAAATATTGGCGGATGGCGAATTTAAAAGAGATGCGACTCCGGATTGTGTCTGTGAAATCGACACAACAGGTTACCAGGGCCATGAAAATGGTTTCTGCTGCCAAGCTGCGCAAAGCCCAGGATGCAATTATTCAGATTCGGCCATACGCAGAAAAATTGCATGACATTCTGGTTAATCTGGTGGAACAGAATGACTCCACAGATTTCGACAATAAATATGCCGGACACCCGGAGATTAAAAAAGTCCTGATTATTGCAATAACTTCAAACAGAGGTCTTTGTGGTGGATTTAATGCAAATGTTGTCAAGAAAGTTGAAGAATTGATTGCAACGACCTATAGTGATTTTTACGAAAAAGGGATGGTCGATGTGCTCGCCATTGGGAAAAAAGGGGTGGATGGGTTGAAAGCAAAAAACATTTCTGTGTCAGGAACGTTGCCTCATTTGTACGACGGACTTCAGTACAGCACTGCAGAAGTGGTCGCGCAGGATCTGATGAATTCCTATTCGAATGGCGAGTATGATCGTATTGATTTGGTATACAATCAATTTAAAAATGCTGCCATCCAAAAATTGATGGTCGAACAATTTTTGCCTGTTGAGATCAAAGAGGAGCCTACCCTTAATGCTGATACACACCACTATTTTAGTAATTATATCTTTGAGCCTAACGTTCAGGAGATTATGGAAACGGTCATTCCTAAGTCTCTTAAAATCCAGTTTTACAAGGCAATATTGGATTCGTTGGCTTCGGAACATGGGGCCAGAATGACAGCCATGCACAAGGCAACAGACAATGCATCCGAATTGGTTCGCGAATTAAATCTCCAGTACAACAAGGCAAGGCAATCGGCAATCACAGGTGAAATTTTAGAAATTGTTAGTGGTGCCAATGCTTTGCAAAGTTCATAAATCATGTAAGATATCAACCATTTGATTCAAAATTTAGATAATATTTCAAATAGAAAATAATATGTCTCAATCCACAGGAAAAATAATACAGGTCATTGGACCGGTTGTTGATGTGAGTTTCGAAGAGGATAATGCCAAATTGCCTAAGATCTATGATGCTCTGGAAGTAACCAGGAACAACGGACAGGTGTTGATCCTCGAATGTGAGCAACACATCGGTGAACATACTGTTCGGACAGTTGCCATGGACTCTACCGACGGACTCTCAAGGGGAATGAAGGTTGTAGCAACGGGAAAGGCCATTTCTATGCCGGTCGGGGATCAAATCAAAGGAAGACTTCTCAATGTAATCGGAGAGGGGATTGACGGTATCGGATTTATACCCAAGGATCAAACCTATGAGATTCACAATCAACCGCCTAAATACAAGGATTTATCCACTGAACAGGAGATTCTTTATACCGGAATCAAAGTTATCGATTTGCTCGAGCCTTATTCAAAAGGAGGAAAGATTGGGCTTTTTGGGGGAGCTGGTGTTGGTAAGACGGTTTTAATCATGGAACTTATCAACAATGTGGCCAAGAAATATGACGGACAGTCTGTATTTGCCGGGGTTGGAGAAAGAACCCGCGAAGGAAACGACCTTTTGCGCGAGATGATTGAATCCGGTGTTATCAGGTATGGAAATGCCTTTAAAGAAGATATGGCAAAAGGTGGCTGGGATTTGTCGCTGGTTGATAAGGAAGAGCTGGCAAAATCGAAGGCTACATTGGTATTTGGACAGATGAACGAACCTCCTGGTGCCCGTGCCAGGGTTGCCTTATCAGGATTGAGTGTGGCCGAATATTTCAGGGATGGTGACAAAAAAGGCAAAGGAAACGATATTCTCTTCTTTGTTGACAATATTTTCCGTTTTACACAAGCGGGCTCAGAGGTTTCCGCGCTTTTGGGACGGATGCCTTCAGCCGTTGGTTACCAACCAACGCTCGCTACCGAGATGGGCCTGATGCAGGAACGGATTACTTCAACAAAATATGGATCAATTACTTCTGTGCAAGCCGTTTACGTGCCTGCAGATGACTTGACTGACCCTGCGCCTGCAACTACTTTTTCGCACCTTGACGCTACCACTGTTTTGAACAGAAAAGTATCCGAGATGGGAATTTATCCGGCAGTTGATCCATTGGCTTCAACTTCCAGGATACTTACACCTGTTGTCATCGGAGATTTACATTATAATACCGCATTGAGAGTCAAGGAATTACTTCAGAGATACAAAGAATTGCAGGATATTATCGCTATTTTGGGAATGGATGAACTATCCGAATCTGATAAACTGATTGTTCACAGGGCGAGAAGGGTACAGCGATTCCTGTCCCAGCCGTTCCATGTTGCAGAAGCTTTTACTGGAATGAAAGGTGTTTGGGTCTCTATTGAAGATACCATCAAAGGGTTTAACACCATCATGGATGGCGCGGTGGATCAGTACCCTGAAACAGCCTTCAACATGGTGGGAACCATTGAAGATGCCATTGAAAAAGGGGAGAGGCTCATGGCTCAATCCAAATAATTCTTTGTCCTATTTCAAAATAACTGATGTATGTATTTGGAAATCATTACGCCGGAAAAAAGGCTCTTTGCAGGTGAGACAGAGTTGGTCAAACTTCCCGGAACCTCGGGTTCTTTTGAAGTATTGATGAACCATGCTCCTACGATCTCCACACTTGGTGAAGGGAAAATCAAGGTTAAGGAGCCGAATGGACACATCACCTATTTTGAAATCACTGGCGGTATGGTGGAAATAAAAAGCAACAATATTATCGTTTTAGTTGATTCTACAGGATTGGCCTGACGATAGATATTTTTGCAAACCATCTGTCAATCAGTAATTTTTAATCAAATAGGTTCTGAAAATTAATTAATATTCTTAGCGATGGGAAAAGTATTGATTATTGGCGCAGGCGGGGTTGGTACGGTTGTTGTCCACAAAATGGCTGAGTTGCCTGAAGTTTTTTCAGAGATTTTGCTTGCCAGCAGAACCAAAGAAAAATGTGATGCCATTGCAGCAAGAATAGGCTGCAGCAATCTGAAAACAGCACGGGTAAATGCCGATAATGTGCCGGAACTCGTTCAGTTGATAAGGGCTTTTCAACCCGATTTAGTGGTCAATGTTGCATTGCCTTACCAGGATCTGACCATCATGGATGCTTGTCTGGAGACCGGAATATCCTACCTGGATACAGCCAATTATGAGCCACTCGATGAGGCAAAATTTGAATACAAATGGCAGTGGGCTTACAGGGAGAAGTTTGAAAAGGCCGGATTGACTGCTATTCTCGGTTGCGGTTTCGACCCCGGAGTCTCAGGTATTTATACCGCTTATGCAGCAAAACATCACTTCGATGAGATTCAATATCTTGACATTGTTGACTGTAACGCTGGCAACCATGGCAAGGCATTTGCAACAAATTTCAACCCTGAGATAAACATCAGAGAGGTAACCCAAAAAGGTAAGTATTGGGAAAATGGTGAATGGATAATGACTGAACCGCACGAAATACATCAACCGCTTACCTATCCGCGAATTGGCGAGAAAGAATCCTATTTAATTTTTCACGAAGAGCTCGAGTCATTGGTAATAAACTTTCCTACCATTCGCAGGGCACGTTTTTGGATGACTTTTGGCCAGGAATATTTGACCCATTTAAGGGTTATTCAGAATATTGGAATGGCCGGTATACAGCCTATTAATTACGAAGGGAAAGAGATTGTTCCCATTCAGTTTCTAAAAGCCGTGTTACCAAAACCTGAAGAATTGGGTGTCAATTATACCGGCGAAACCTCCATAGGATGCAGGATCAAAGGAATCAAGAACGGAAAAGAGAAAACCTATTATGTTTACAACAACTGCTCTCACGAGGCAGCATACGCTGAAACCGGAACACAGGCAATCAGTTTTACGACCGGTGTTCCAGTCATGATTGGCGCCATGATGTTCCTGGAAGGAAAATGGAAAAAGCCAGGTGTCTACAATGTGGAAGAGTTCGATCCGGATCCTTTTATGAAGGAATTGAATATTCATGGACTACCTTGGTATGAGTTAAGTGATGTAGATTTGGAATTGGATTAATGTTTGGATAAATATGATAAGCCCGGAATTGAATTCCGGGCTTTTTTTTCATAATTAGTTATATCAAATATTCTGTTTGATAAGTTAAATGACCATTTTGATAATTGTAAACTCTCATTTGATTTATTTTCATACTATAATTGTAATTTATAATTAACATATTAATATATTGTATAATATTAATTTTCTGTGCGTTATGTTTGTTCTTATTTAGAATGCATAAGTAAATTTGTATTACAATATGTAAATTCAGTTTGGAAATATTAATTCATTTGATATCTTTGAAGTACTGTTTGATAAGCGAGATTAATAATTTAATCATTGAAACTTAAATTTGTGCCATGACAACGATTCAATTCCAAAATTCATTGACGGGTCTGGAGAACAAAATGTTCTATTTCGCTTTAAGTTTAACCAGCAACTCAGACAAAGCGCACGACCTTGTACAGGAAACCTTTTTAAGAGCACTTACCTACCAAAGCAAGTTTTCATCTGATACCAATCTTATGGCGTGGGTGTATACCATTATGAAAAACACCTTCATCAATGAATACAGACGAAATATTAAGGCCAAAACAACACTGGAAAGCCAATCAAACAGGTTGCACATCTCTTTCTCAAAAGACGACTTCTATCCTTCTGTGGACTCAATTCACGCAGAAAAGGAGATTTACAAAAAAATTGCACTTTTGGAGGAGGAGTTCAGGGAGCCATTCCAGTTATTCTTAAATGGCTACAAATACAAGGAAATAGCCGAAAAACTGGATCTCCCCCTGGGAACTGTGAAAAGCAGAATTTTCTTCACAAGAAAGAAATTAAGCCGATGTTTAAGTGAATATGGGAACTAGAGTTTTAGTAAAGCGATTTGAATGACAGCTTTCTGAGAATTTCAGGAAGCTGTCTCTTTTTTTACATCTTCGTTGGGTATGAAGTTTGGGCACAAAAAAACGGTCACCTTAAGCAGATGACCGTTTCGGAAGGTGATTAACCTTTTATAATACGTAATAATATCGCCACGACGGCAATGATAAGAAGTATATGAATGATTGAGCCTGCGCTGTATGCAAAAAAGCCAATTGCCCAAAAAATGATCAGAATTACTGCAATTAAATAAAGTAAGGATCCCATGATTTCTTTTTTTTATTTAGTGAAACGCCAGTCCAATGGTTGATACACCAGTAGACAGATCAAGGAATAAGCCGACCTTTTGACTAAGGTGGTATTCCGCTCCGATATGCAAATCAAGGAACAGGGGATTTACCGCATGGTAGTTGTTATCTTGATAATAACCACTATCCCATCTTGTGTTAACGATGGCAAAACCCAATGAACCTGCCAGATAAAAATCCCAGTCCCGGCCTGCTCCCAGAATTTGATCAAAATAGTAGGTTGCTTTACCACCTATTGGGATAACGGTCTCCCGGTAATAATTATAGTGATAGGTATAAAAAGTGGCAAAAGGTGCCAGGGTAAAATTGTTGGCCACGCCAAATTCGTAGTTGATACTCAGGACAGGCACAGTATGACCTATGTATCCGTAATATCCGGAATACCCTCCGATTCCTAAACCCAGGTTCAACGTATTTCCATATCTTTCGGAATACCTGGAATCGGAATACTTGGAATTTTGTGCCGATAAATTACTCCCTGCAAACAGCAGTAGGAGTAGCATTGAAATAAAAGTAGTTTTCATGTTTAAATGTTTATTAATGTTTATGATTAGTCGTCGCGTCGCTCATTACCACGACCTTTGTTTTTATTTCCATTGTCATTGCGATTGTCCTTTTTCTCATATCGTCCCCGGTTTGCCTGGTTGTTTTCACGGTAGTACCTGGAACTTTCGTTTCCTCTTTGTGGACGCTGCCCAAGGGTTTGCTGGTATTCCCTGTTTCGGCCTCTTGAATATTTAGATTTGTATTCATTAAAATTGGAGTAAGGAGTATTTCCACGATAGTTGTTCATGGGAACTTTATAACCGCTATACAAATTATAATCCCTGTAACGGTTAGGGAGATAGGATCTGTAAACCCAGTTTCTTCCTTCAAAGTAGATGAACATTGATGATTGAACATCGTAATAGGCTTCCACATCCGGAAGATAGTAGTAGCGTGCATCATAATGTTCAACAGGAGCCCATTGCGGAGGAGAACCAAGGTTAAACCGTACTGAAATTTGGGCCTGTGCCGAACCTGCAAAAAGCAGGACCATGAAAATAGATAGGAAGATGAGATGATGAAATGATTTTTTCATTGTCGCTTTATTAAGTGAAAATACTGGATCAAAGTTGATGCTCTTTTGGAGGGAAAGTGTTACACAACTCTTGATTATTATTACATGATTCACACTTTTAAAGCTTATTGAAAGGTCACAATGCCTGGTTTCCCAATTTCGAAATCTTTGAATCCCAAATCGTTTGTCCTAAATGAGTTTGTCTTGAAATCGTTGTGGTCCTTCCCTGGAATGGATGGATAGAAGGCAATAGAAATCTGGAATGCATTCAAAACCAGATTTTCATTCTTTATTAACAGACCAACCCCAATCTGGGAGTAAAGTTTGTTGATTTCGGTACCGGAGGAGGAATCTCCAAGCATATTGAGTAGTGTAATATTGAGAAATGGACCAAAACGAAATCCAATAAAATTCCAGGGAGCGTATGCCTGAGTTTGCAAAGTGAGCAAGAGACGTCCGGTTCCTGATAAGCCCGCCACATTAAATCCATCCAACCCATGTCCATCATTCATGGTAAGTGTATCATAGGAAGACAAGTTCATGCCAATCGCAATTTGAGGTTTTACAAATTGCCTGAATTTCCATTTTCCAATTTCTGTTAATCCGGTGAAATAGATCAGCCCAGCCGATAAAATCCCCTGTCGCAGATGAGATGCTTCGAAAAAGGTTCCGTATTCGATATTGGAGGATAGATAGCCCCAAGTGTAGTAATCTCCGAATGAAACCCGTGCACCCAGATAGGGTCTGCTTATACTGTTTTTGGTCTGGAATCCACCAGTCAGACTTAAGGCTTTTCCAATCGGGACATCTTCTGTAATACCAAATTTGAAAATGTACTTGTCCTGAACATATCTTCGGGTTGAGATACCGAAGCTTGCCAGGTACAAATTCTCATTGAAATATTGGTTTTGAGGATCCAATAATAGCGTCGGTTTTTCAAGATATCGTAAACGAATAAAGCGTGCTGCTGATATAAAATTTGTTGTACGCACATATTCAGTATTGCCTTTGTAAAGCTGTATGGCATTCCCGGCCCAGTAATCCTGAACGTTGAATTGTATTTTTTGGGGAAGGTAAATCAAACTGCTTGTTCGAATCGAATCGAGACGGTATTGCTGGGTAATACTTATTCCGGCAGCCCATTTTGCAAAGGGTGAAAAGAATGGACGATCAATGGCAATTTGTCTGTTGAAATTTTCATGTTCCAACATGTCATAGTGCAGTCTTACACCAATGTAACTGTTTTTAAAATTGGGGATTGCATAAGTTGTGGTAAAGGAATTAACTCCTTTCGTGTAATCCCTGCCATATTCATTTTGAAATGTATGGCCAAACCCCAAAAAATTTTGGTCTGTCAAACCAAATGTCATGCTTGAAGCAGACGCAGATCCATTTGGAATAATGCTCCAGTTATCTAGAACACGAATAAAAATATCAACTGAGTCTGAGATTTTGGAAACGGATTTAATAAAAAAAGATACATCGCGTATATATTCCCTGCTTCGGACCAATCGTTCAGATTCCTTGACAAGCAAGGAGTCGAACAATTGATTTTTTCTGATTAACAGCAGATTACGGATGGTGATAATCAGGGATTTTATATGAAGGTTGTTACCTGTTTTGGCCAGGAAATTATCCGGAGCCACAAGTGTGTCGGCCATTGAAAAGCCAAACGGATCAAGAGTTACAATGTTGATATGACGGATGACTTTCCCCTCAAAGGCACTATATGGTTTAATAATTAATTTCTTGTATATTTTCTTCTTTGCCTGATTGGTTGCAACAGGCTTAAAAACAAAGGAGTACATTAATTTCGTAAACTTCCCTTGTTTTGAAAAAGTCTCAATTTTTTTATAAAGACGGGTTGAGTCTTTTGGGGCAGTAGGTTGCTGTGGAAATGCAAAATTACTGGTTATGGATAAAATAATGAAAATGAGGAGTATATTCTTGAACCACATTTGTTGTTGCCATTTATGCCGGTTTTATCTCTTTCGTTCCACATTTTTTTTCTCCTCCGCCTTAGCTTCAGCTGCTTTTTCTTTCTTTTTGAAATAACCTCTGAAAAGGAAATTATGCTTTGCCGCATTCATGTTTTCATCCAATCCTTTGGAGCTTTTCTTAAGATTAACGATGGTCTGATTTAGATTTTCTGCAATGGTCGTATCCTGGATTAAACGGCCAAGCGTTCCCTCTCCACCGTTAATTTTGGTCATAATATCAGCCAGTTG
>JAVHPO010000245.1:0-5215 GCA_036170635.1 Prolixibacteraceae bacterium
TGGGTGAAGCAATTTTTTGATCCAGGATACCCGCACTGTCGAAATGCCCGGCCCTAATGAGCTTCCTCCTGAGCAGGAGGTCGGTAAAATTTTTGATAATTTGATGAGGTTAATCCGGATGATTCCATTGCACTGCGCAACCTGGCGGATTTCAGGATGGAAAATTATGAAACAACTGATTTAAAGCGCTATATCCGGGAGCAAATTGAACTGCTGCCCATTCAATACCGAACTGTCGTAACCTTGTTTCACCTGGAGGAGTTCTCTTACCAGGAGGTTGAGCAGATAACCGGGATGGCTGAAGGAACAGTTAAAAGTTACCTATTCAGGGCGAAGGCGCTATTAAGGGAAAAACTAAAACATATTGTCGACGAAAACAGCTTAAAATTAGTAAAGGAGATATCCAATGAGAAAGGATGAACTGACAGAAATTTTGGATAGATCACTCCGTGGGGAGCCTGATTTCCGATTGCCGGCAGATTTTGCACAAAAAGTAACCGCCTCCGTCGTCAGGTGTGAACGATGGAAAACCGATCTTCTGGATTATTTTTACCTGACGGCAATTTTTACTGGCCTGATCGCAGCGGCCTTAGGAACCTATTATCTTGTGGACAAAGAGCTTTTGATCCGCACGCTGAATTTCTTTGAATCAAATTGGGTACCTGCCGCCTTCCTGATCTTCATTTTAAATTTCGTCCTGTTTGCAGACAAGGTGCTTTTGAGACTTTTGTTCAGTCATTGGAAAAGTGATAAATGGTAAACTTTTTGTTTGTGCTATCCTTTCCCGGCAAGGAGTTGTTCAAAATCTTTCACCACTATCAGATATCGCAAGTTTCTTGAAATTTCTTTTCAACGGCTTTGCAAATTATGGGAATGAAGCCATGACAGGTAATTTTCCCTATGTACCTGTACGAAGGAAGTACCTGGATAAGCTTCAATGAAAGCACGAGGGGCTTTTAACTTCTTTTCGGAGTATTTAAATTCAATAGCGGAGATCTTACCATCACACTCAATAATCAGATCGATTTCCTGACCGTCAAAAGTCCGCCAAAAATAGTATTCAATGGATTGCCTGTTAAAATACTTTGTCTTCATGCACTCAGAAATCAAATAACTTTCCCAAAGTTTCCCGGCATCATCACGTAAGGAGATAGGATTAAAATTAGAAATCAGCGCATTTCGAATACCGTTGTCATAAAAATACCATTTTCCTGCCTTTGTCACTTCCTTTCGCAAGTTTCTTGAAAAGGCTCCCAACCGATAAATAATAAATACTTTGGATAATAGGTCCAAATACTTTTCTACTGTGTTTTTGCTCATTGCCAATTGTCTTCCCAACTCATCATATGAAACTTCATTCCCGGTCTGGAAGGCAATCAGACGCAAAAGTTCCTTCATTTTACCGGCATTCCGAATACCCTCAATGGTAAGTATATCTTTTAATAAATAGGAATTGACCAGCTCCTTTAAATATTCGCTTTTTTCTGCATTGTTATTCATGTATTCAACTTCAGGATAGGATCCATAAATAAGCCTTGAATCTAGCTTTCTTCTTGTCTCTAGCTGATTTTCAGAAGTGGAGAGCTCTTCCTGGCTAAAGGGGAAAAGCAAATGTGTAAAACTTCTTCCAACCAATGGTTCACCAGCTTTGTTATTCAGATCGAAGGAAGATGAACCACTTGCAATGATTCGGATTTGATCAATTTCATCAACCATTAGCTTTAACTTCTCGCCTATGCCGGGAATATTTTGGGCCTCATCAATGACCAATAAATCAATCTCTTTAAGCAGGCCTTGATAATTTGAAATACTTTTCTCTCCTAATAAAGCAACTGAGCTTTCATCTTCTCCATTCATTACCATCACTCGTCCTTCAAAGTCCCTGACAATTTGACGTATAAGTACTGTCTTACCTACCCTTCGGGCTCCAAACAATAAGTTAACTTTATTGGATATAAGTTTCCCCTTTATTCTTTTCGTCAGTATTCTATCTAAAGTATTCATATTAGGTTGGTTTGAAGATATTCTCATATTTATTTCATTTTTTAATCAAACCTGTTGTCAATATTAAAAATAGTCATTGTATTGACGAAGTTACTAGTAATTTCGTCAATACAATGACTAAATCAATATTAATTTCGTCATTACAATGACGTTTTTAACAAATCCAGGATAGAAGACGAGCTTCATAACGAAAATTGAAGCCATGGAAATTGCGAATTTTCACATTATGTCTACCCAATCTGTGCGATCAGCACCACATAGTTCTTGCCATATTTTTTGGCGCACTTCGGACAGGTAGTGTACCAATGGTAGACTTTTTGCTTGCTGTATCCTTTTTCAACAAGGATCCGATCAAAATCATCACACCACTTGCCGGTATCCCTGAATGGGCCTTCATAAACCTTGCTGTAGAATTTACCGGTAAAAATTTTGCTTTCAAGGGCTGGAACCGGCTTGTCAACATTGATGTACAAATCCATGTTCCATTTGGAAGTGATGTCGGAGAGGCAGAGCCCCTGCGACCAGTCGGCCCCGGCAGCTGCAATGGTCTTGCTCAGTTCTTTCATGACACGGCCAAAGTTTAAAGGCATGTAGAAGAAGGTGCAAACGGAACCTCTGACAAATAGCTTGTCGTTCCATTCAAAATTGATGTTGTCCCAGGGGATGGGATCGAATTTGGGACAACAGATGGGATCAGTTGTTGCTTCCATGGCAGATAAGAGTTATGAGATATGAGATATGAGTTATGAGTTATGAGATTTAAGTTATGAGATAGTGCGTTATAACTCATCACTTATCACTCATAACTTCTCCTCAGGTTTATCTATTTCTTTTACTTTCCTTTTACCTTTTCATGAGGTCTGCCCCGCAGGGCACTCCAGGTTTCATCCAGTGCGATCTGGGATACCGGACGCAATTGAAGCAATTCAAGCGATTCCCAGACAAGCTCTCTTTTGAGGTCACTCTTAATTTTCCCTCCCCCCTTGGGATAACAAGCCCAAAAATGGCAATCATATTTACCGGCCTCTTTGACCTGTAGCAGTAAACGATCCAATTCAGTTTGGTTAGCTCCAAAAACCTGGACAAAATCGTAATTGCCCTTATCTGCCAGAAAAACAGTATCAATCGCGAAGTCGGAAAATAGCGCCAGATAGCCTTCCGGGGCGTTGATAATCAAAATTTTATCATCCCTATCAATTCTCAGTTTCTTGAGGATTACCGGATTCCAGCTAGTTTCCATCCTATCTAAAAATACGAAATTTTTTCTTCCGTTATCGAAGTTAACAAATTATTTGCCAGTCGGCTGGCGCCAATTCTGAACAGATGCGGATGGAGCCACTCCTCTCCCAGAATACTCCTTACAATGGCGGCATAAAAGAGCGCATCTGCACTCTCCACGATTCCTCCGGCAGCTTTGAATCCAACTTTTTTCCCGGTCATCCGGTAAAATTCCCGGATGGCGCTGCACATTACCCAGGCCGCGTCAGGGGTTGCAGCCGGTTCCATTTTCCCGGTAGAGGTTTTGATAAAATCAGCGCCTGCCACCATAGCCATTAGTGAGGCTTTCCAGATATTTTCGGCAGTTTTAAGCGCTCCGGTTTCGAGAATGACTTTCAGGTGGGCCTCTCCGCAACTGCCTTTGATCTGAGAGATCTCCTTCATCACCTCCGAACTGTTCCCTTCCAAAAAAGTGCCGATTGAAATGACAATATCGATTTCATTGGCCCCGGCAGCCACGGCCATCTCGGTCTCCAGCTTCTTCACCTCAAGAAAAGTCATGGAGGAGGGAAATCCCGCCGATACAGCGGCTAATGCCACATTGTGGTCCTTCAGGTTTTTCCTTACAACCTTAACCAGCGTTGGATAGACGCAGATGGCCGCTACGTTTGGAAGTTCAATAAAATGACGGGGAAAAAGTGAGACCTTTCCCGCCAATAACCTTCCCTTCTCTTGTGTATCCTCCGCGCCAAGTGTGGTTAAATCGATGCAGGAGAAAGCCAGCTTCATATCTCCTTTGGAATGAGTCACCCCCATTTTGACCCGGATGGCCTCCAGTCCGTTCTTTACTTCGTCAGCATTGAAAGTGCGTTCGTAATTCTCAAATATCAGACTCATCGTTTATCTCTTTTATTATCAGTTAACAAATATCAAAACTCTTTGTTTTTAGAATCGATGATAATTGTGACCGGTCCGTCGTTGAGCAGCTCAACTTTCATGTCGGCCCCAAAAATTCCGGTTTTGACAGGTTTCCCCAATTGCTGCGACACCTTATCAACAAACATCTGGTACAAAGGGACAGAAATATCAGAAGGTGCAGCCCTGATATAGGACGGGCGGTTCCCTTTTTTGGTGGCAGCATGAAGGGTAAACTGACTGATCAGCAGAATTTCTCCATTCGTTTCCTTCACCGATAGATTCATAACACCCTCCTGATCAGCGAAAATGCGAAGTTGGACTATTTTAGTACTCATCCATTCAAGTTCCTCTGTAGTGTCGCCATGCTCAAAACCTGCCAAAACCAACAATCCGTTGCCAATGGAAGAGACTGTATCTCCATCAACAGAAACGGATGCCTTGGAAACCCTTTGAACCACTACCCTCATAAAAATTTTGGATGATGAAAATCAAAATTAGCGATTTTTATACGACCAGCCTTAGCGTTTCAGCCAACAACCAGTAGCGAAGAGCTTTCCCGATAAACATATAAAGTACGGTGAGTTTGGGAGAAATCCGAAAAAAACCGAGACCCAGAATCAGTATATCTCCAATGATCGGGACAAATGAAAGAAGGGCCGACAAGGGTCCGTATTTTTGCAGTTTGGGATTTATAGCGTGAATCTTTTCCATCTTGACCTTCCCATATTTCTCGATCCAATCCATGTTTCCCAGATAGCCAAGGTAGAAGATGGAAATCCCGCCCAAGGTATTCCCGGCGGTAGCAACTACAATACAAGATTTGATGTTTACACCTGCCAGTATGAGCACGGACATGACAGCCTCCGAGTTAAAAGGCAGGATGGATCCGGAAAGGAAGCCCGCGAAGAAGAGGCCTGGGAGCCCGTAATGTTGGAGGAATTCAACCATAGGAAGGGATTGAGTTATGAGATATGAGTTATGGGTTATGGCATTCTACCTATAATATTGATATAGTGCGTTATAACTCATATCTCATAACTCATATCTCATAACTCATAACTTATTCTCCTACTTT
>JAVHPO010000245.1:5315-13221 GCA_036170635.1 Prolixibacteraceae bacterium
ATAACTCATATCTCATAACTCATATCTCATAACTCATAACTTATTCTCCTACTTTAGTCACTCTATGTTTAGGATAAAGCAGCTACCGCTGATCCAATCAAATTGGCATTGTGGATTTCGTTTACTTTTACCTTGACATCTTCATGTCCGAGTTCGTCCAGAACTCTTTTGAGATATTTGGAAACCTGCTTGTTGTAAGCTTTACAGCTCTTAACCTTGCTCCAGAAGAGACTACCTTCCGCAGTCAGGCATACTTTTTTAATCTCGGGATTGTGCGAAACCATCACGGCAACCAATCCGGCCAGGGACGCAGCAACCAATTTGGCAGAACGTTTGTAGATGCGACGGGCAGCCTGAACATGCTTCTTATTTTGCTTTTCCGGTTTGTTGATCAGATCGGTGAGGGATTTGGCATCAAATTTCTCATCAAAACCATCCAACGGGAAGAGCGTGGTGAAAATTTTGCCGAGGTACATTCCGGATACGGCCTTCTCAAAGCGCTGTGCATTTTGTGTGCCTGAAGCAATATCGACCTGGTCGTCGATGGTTGTCAGGTGCAACGGACGATAATTACCCGATTCAAGGTTTATGGGGGTCAGTCCCTGCCAGTTCAATTCTACGTCGAGTTTGCCAATATTATCGGAATGGATAAAAGTTGCCATGTTGGTACCCGTTCCAACGATCAGGCCAATGTAGGCATCATAGGAGCTGTCAGACAATCCCGCAAAAAGACTGGCTACCGTATCGTTGATCACCTTTACAGCAGTAAATTCGGCCTCGCTCTGAGTATTCAGAAACTCTTTCAGCGGTTTGCCTATCGGCTGATCGATCATCTCAGGAATGTCGACTCCTTTGGTCCAGCGAAGAAGCTTGGCATCACCGTCAGGCAGACACTCTGCAGGGTAAGAGAAACAATAGCCGATGGGAGATTTCTCCGGCATTTTAAGGTCTTTGAGGAAGGATGCCTGCTCGGCAAACAGGTCTTTCGCAGTATAACCTTTGGTTTTCATGACGCTCAGATCTTTGCTCCAGCCATCAGGTGGATAAATATCTGTTTCACCATCTTTAAAACTGACAACAGAAGCTCTGTAATTGGTACCACCCAAGTCCAGTACAGTTGCCTGACCTTCCACGCCCAGAGTTTTTGGTTTGATAAAGGTTGGAATACATTGAATTTCGGTATTGTGGTTATTCAATCCGTTTTCCACCTTTTGCTGAAGATCCTGTGCAATCTCCTTCAGCTGATCTGTTGACAATTTGAAAATATTTTCCTTCATCTTTAAAATATTGTTTGGTTTTCAATTACAGAACAGGAACCAGGGAAAACATAGTTTGCTGATTTACGGATGCTTCCCTGATCATTCTGATTTGTACCAAAAGTAGAATTTTATTTTTTCTAAAATGGCCGGTTAATCTTTTTTAACTGGTTCAAAATAGAAAAAAATAAAGAACCCACCGATTTTGCCTATTTTTGTCTAAAATTAAGTGGATCATCATGGAACAATTTTCAACACGACAGAACAAGATCGGCCGGCTTATCCAAAAAGAGCTGAGTGAATTCTTCCGGCGTGAAGCACTCACACTGGCCAAAGGGAAAATGGTTTCCGTTACAGCAGTCCGTATCACCAAAGATATGTCACTTGCCAGATGCTACCTTAGCATTTTCCCATCTGAAGGAGCTGCCGAAGTGATGGCAGAGATCAAGCTGCACAAAGGACATCTTCGCGGAGAGCTGGGTCATGCCGTTCGCTTTCAACTTCGGCATGTTCCGGAGCTGGAGTTTTTTGTCGACGACAGTCTGGACTATATCGAAAAGATTGATAACCTGCTGAAGTAAAGCCCGCTCATGCATTACGATCCGATTAAACGCCAACTGGGCAACCTCTTCAACAGCTCTCCAATATTGCGGAAGCTGTTCTATCGACTCTTGGATCTGTTGCTGCTCAGGGCCTGGCATGTAAACAAGGCGCTTAAATCTTTGCAACAAAACAACTCTGTTTCAGTGAAAAGCGTCCTGGATGCAGGTTCCGGATTTGGCCAATATTGCTATGGCATTTCGCGGTTATTCCCTTCCGCAAAAATTCTGGGGGTCGATGTCAAACAGGAACAGATCGACGACTGCAACCTATTCTTTCAACAAATCGGAAAAGGGAATCAGGTCTCTTTTGAGGTGGCCGACCTGACCCAATACAAAGCTCCCGGCAAATACAACCTGATCCTTTCTGTCGATGTGATGGAGCATATTCTCGAAGATGAACTGGTCTTCCAAAATTTTAGTGAATCACTGCAACCCGGTGGTATGCTGCTGATTTCGACCCCTTCCGATCAGGGTGGTTCCGATACGGACCACCACGATGAGGAGGGTGTGCATGGCTTTATCGAAGAGCATGTCAGGGATGGGTACAACATGGAAGATATCCGCAAGAAATTGCTGACTGCCGGATTCTCCAGGGTCGAAACCTCTTTCACCTATGGCAAATACGGGTCAGTAGCCTGGAAGCTGTCGATGAAATATCCCATCCTTCTGCTGGGGTTTTCAAAAATCTTCTACCTGCTGCTCCCCTTTTATTACCTGGTTGTTTTCCCTTTCTGTGCGATACTAAATTACATTGACGTAAATCAAACCAACAAGTCGGGAACCGGATTGCTGGTAAAAGCATATAAATAAGTCCCTTTGAACTTCTCTTTTTACATAGCCCGGCGGTATCTCTTCTCCAGAAAGAAGACCAACATGATCAACCTGATCTCGGCCATTTCGGTGACAGGACTGATCGTTGGCACCATGGGACTGATCATCGGACTATCCGGTTTTAACGGGTTTGATGCGCTTATCAAGTCGCTTTTCTCCTCCTTCGATCCGGAACTCAGGATCACGGTCAAAGAGGGCAAAAGCTTTTCTGCAACCGGATCGCAATTTGATGCATTGCGCAAAATGCCGGGAGTGGCCTATTATTCCGAGATTGTAGAGGATATTGCCATGTTGCGTTACAATGACCGGATGGTTGTTGCCACCATCAAAGGAGTCAGCGAGGATTATGTGGAATATTCAGGCATTGATTCGATGATGGTCCAGGGGGAGTTCAAATTAAAAGACTTCACCAACAACTATGCCGTTTTTGGTGAAGTCGTCGCTGACAATTTACAAGTCGGAGTACAACAAATGGAGCCTGTAAGCGTTTTTGTACCTAAAAAGGGAAGAGAATCATCTCTGTTACCTACCGGAAATTTCAACCAGAAACTGATCTATCCCTCAGGAATTTTCTCCATCCAGCAGGAACTCGACTCCAAATACGTCATCGTACCGATTGCGTTTGCACGTGAGCTTTTTGAGCAACCTGTTAAGGTAAATGCCATCGAACTAAAGCTCAAGAATGGTATCTCAGAAAAAGAGACGAGAGAATCCATCGCCTCACTTTTTGGAAATAGTTACGAAATCAAGAATCGCTACCAGCAACACGACTACCTATATAAAACCATGCTGAGTGAGAAATATGCCACCTATCTGATCCTGATTCTGATCCTGGTGATTGCCTCTTTCAATATTGTAGGATCACTCACCATGCTAATTCTTGACAAAAAGGAGGACATCGCCATCCTGCAAAGCATGGGGGCAGACAAGCGCACCATCCGGAATATCTTCCTCTTCGAAGGATGGCTCATATCCTTGATTGGCGCTATCCTGGGAACTGTAGCCGGATTGGCTGTCTGTCAGGCACAGATCTCATATGGCCTGGTCAAGCTCTCCGACAAAGCCTCCACCTTTGTTATCGATGCCTATCCGATGAAAATTGTCGCCACCGATATTTTACTGATTGTGATCTCCGTCTCCCTGATCGGATTTTTAGCAGCATGGTATCCGGTTCGGTTCATCTCGGAGAAGCTTTTCAGTGACGAGAATCATTGAAAAGGATAAAGTGGGCAGCTTGAGTGGCTGAGCTGATTTTTGCAGTGATAAGCTTTGAGTGGATATGATGACAAGTAATTTTTATATATTTACATCATGTTAAATCAGAAAGAAGATACCGCCAATTATTTTGGAACCCTGTTTATTGTGGTTCTATTCTTCATTTTGGTTGCTTCATTCTCCAACAAATCGGCCAATCCAATCACCCTTTCATCTCAATATCAACAGAAAAGCGAATTGTGTTTAGGTTTTACAAAGGCGATTGTTGTGGCAACTATTCATTTGCCGTCTATTAAAAACAGTTGTCTGCATCTGCTTCACAATTCCAACATCAATCTCTTTAGTGAAACCCGCAAAATATTATCAGACAATAGTAAAATAGCCCAACGCTTCATAATACTCAAAGAGACTGAACTTTTGATAAAACCGCCACCCCAAAGGTGGTTATGCGTTCGGCTTTTCCCCTCAGATACCAAAGAACCAAGGATTTTAAGTTAGATCCCATTTTTTTTAATTTGATCATTCGTTATACTCCTTGTCTGTTACAAACGAGCAGTTATTTAACTTAAAATTTACAACCATGAGAACTATATTGTATTTATTCATTGCAATTTTTGTTTTCGGTATTTTAGAACCGAGTTTTACAAACAAAGCAATTGCACAAAACAGCATACTGATTCAATCCATTGATAGTAAGGCATCTTCTATCCTACTTACTCAATCCGCCCAAATAATTTCTGCCAGACTAAAGGATTTTAGTCCGGAAAAATTTGATATTAAAGTGATTCCTGAAAAGAATCAGATTCTTGTAACCTTTACGGGTAAACTGGATTTAAAAACAGTCGAAAAGCTTCTTACGCAAAAAGGTTCATTGACATTTTATGAAACCTATGATCGTGCAGGACTAACTGAACTTCTGAATGGGGACAAACAGTTATTTTCATTTTTTTCGAACAACCGCGACAATCAAGCGGATGTGAAGATCGGATGCACCACTGTTTCAGAGGTTGAAAAGGTAACCAAATATTTAAAAACACTTGGGCAAGTTGGGAAATACAAATTTGCCTGGGATGAACATTTTGAAGATTCAAATATATGCCTTTATGCGCTTAAAACTGATGTCAAAAAAGGTGCCCTGATTGTTGGAGAAGAGATCGAAAGTGTCCAACACAAACAGGATAAAGTATCAAAGGTAAATGCCATTGCAATTAAATTAAAGAAATCAGCCATCGAAGTTTGGGCTGATGCCACAAAACGCAACATGAATCATGCTATTGCCATTGTATTGGACAACAAAGTGCTGGCTGCTCCAACAGTCCGTTCTGTAATAACTGGAGGACTTTGTGAGATTACAGGCGATTATACCCAAAATCAGGCAAAATATATTGCTGCATTAGGGAACAATGGCGTACTTCCGCTCGTTTTTAAAGCAGTTCAATAAAAACAATGGTAAATATTTGATATACAGATAATTTAGCACCTATAATTAATTCAATTGACGGGGTGACTAAGAGTGACCCCGTCAGTTATTTAATACGGTTGGCTGGAACGAGATATTTTCCTACATTTCAGCTGTTTTCCAAGCTAATTAAACCTGTATGAACAAACGACTAGCCTTGTGGTCCATAACCGTTGGACTGGGTGGATTTCTTTTCGGTCTGGATGTGGCCGTGATCTCGGGCGCTGAGCAAGCGATTCAAAAATTGTGGGGCCTGAGCGACTGGCTTCATGGCACAGCCATCGCCATGGCCTTGTACGGCACTGCTTTTGGTGCAGCGTTGGGGAACATCCCTGCCAACAAGATTGGACGGAAGAAAACTTTGATCTGGATAGGTGTTCTCTTTTTTATCACCTCCATTGGCGCCGCCTTGTCGACCAACGTTTACCTCTTCATGTTCTTCCGCTTTTTGAGTGGCCTGAGCATCGGCGCCTCTTCGGTTGTCGCACCTGTCTATATTTCAGAAATCGCCCCTCCAAAATACCGCGGCCGCATGGTTCTCTCTTTTCAGCTAAATGTGGTGTCGGGCATACTGCTTGCCTACTTTTCGAACTACCTCCTGCAGGGTGTCGGAGGTGCCAACGACTGGCGCTGGATGCTGGGCGTGGTTGCCATTCCGTCGCTGATTTTTTCCATTTTGATGCTGTTCACTCCTGAGACTCCAAGGTGGTTGGTGCTGTTCAAAAAAGACGATGAAGCTGCCAAAAGAGTATTGGCATTAACAGGGGAGGCTTCGGACCACCTGATCGAAGAGATCAAAGCATCTGTTTCGACGCTGCGCGAATCTTTGTTCAGCAGAAAATTTCTGAAGCCCCTGGCGCTGGCCTTCTTAATTGCCGCCTTCAACCAGCTTTCCGGCATCAATGCCATCATCTATTTCGCGCCAAAAGTTTTTGAAATGGCTGGTATTGCAAGAAATGGTGCGCTCCTATCAACAGTAGGGATCGGGATTGTTAACCTGATTTTCACCCTTTCGAGTTGGTACCTGATTGATCGCTATGGCCGAAAAACTCTCATGTACATAGGCTCTTTCGGATATATTTTCTCACTTACCATGATCGCCGTCTCCTTCAATGGAGCCGACCATAGTCCTATTGTTTATTATGTTTTCCTGTTTATTGCCTCCCATGCCATTGGACAGGGGGCAGTGATCTGGGTCTTCCTTTCCGAGCTCTTTCCCAATTCAGTGCGCGCCAGCGGAACCTCCTTCGGTTGCCTCACTCATTGGGTTTTTGCCGCTTTGGTTGCCCAGGTTTTTCCGTTCTTTGCATCCAATGTGCCCGGCGCCTGGATTTTCGGCTTCTTTGCCTTTATGATGGTATTGCAATTGCTTTATGTCTGGAAAATGATGCCTGAAACCAAAGGGATTGCCTTGGAAGATATGGGAAGTCAGGTAGTTTTGCACTAAGGAATGGACAATTGAAAATGGATATTTGCAAATGATATATTATTCTGAAAGAGAGTACAAGACAAAGCAACTTTTATACCAAAAATTATTTTCAAAACTCTGAATATTCGTGACTAAAATTTACAAGGGCCTCTACTTCCAGGTGATCGTCGCGATCATACTGGGTATCCTTCTGGGTGTTTTCCAACCTGCCTTTGCCGAATCACTGAAACCATTGGGAGATGGGTTCATCAAGCTGGTCAAGATGATGATTGCGCCCATCATCTTTGTCACCATCGTAACCGGAATCGCCGGGATGCAGGATACCAAAAAGGTAGGCAGGGTTGGTATCAAAGCCATTTTGTATTTTGAAGTTATCTCTACATTGGCGTTAATTATCGGCTTGATCATCGTCAATCTCTTCCAGCCAGGTTCCGGCATGCATGTTGATCCGCTTACGCTTGACCAGACAGCCGTTGCCAAATTTGTAAAGCCTGCCCAGGGTCATGGCATAGTCGATTTTTTTATGAACATCATCCCCGAAAATATTGTCAGCGCTCTGGCCGAAGGAAATATCCTGCAGGTGCTGTTCTTCTCTGTGCTTTTCGGATTTGCGCTCTCTAAAGTCGGGGAAAAGGCAACTCCAATATTAAAAGGGATCAAATCACTTGAATCCGGACTCTTTGGGGTGATCAAAATTATCATGAAGGTGGCTCCCATCGGTGCCTTCGGCGCCATGAGCTTCACGATCGGTAAATATGGCCTTGGCTCGCTTGTTTCACTTGGTCAGCTGATGCTCTCCTTCTACACCACCTGTCTCCTCTTCATATTTCTTGTGCTGGGATCTGTGATGAAACTAACCGGATTCAGTCTATTTCGTCTGCTTACCAAGATTAAGGAAGAAATTCTGATTGTACTGGGGACCTCTTCTTCTGAAGCTGCCCTCCCGAGCCTGATGGAGAAGATGGAAAAGATAGGCTGTTCGCGCTCGGTTGTTGGTCTGGTCATCCCAACAGGTTACTCTTTTAATATGGATGGAACCTCCATCTACCTCACCATGGCAGCTGTCTTTTTGGCGCAGGCTACAGGTACTCCGCTCAACCTTTCTCACCAAATT
>JAVHPO010000246.1:0-13202 GCA_036170635.1 Prolixibacteraceae bacterium
GCTGTGCAGGCCGGGGTTTGCGCATCCCTGAGGCATAGTGCCAGAGTTGGCGCTGGTTGATCCCCGTGATACGGGAAAGGGCTGCTTTGGTAAAAATATCGCTATAGGCAATCAACAGTGCCTCAGTTGTTAACCTGAATTCCAATTCGTATTTTCCTTTGAAAATATCAGGTATCGGGTCGTTGTATTCAAGACTGATTTCAATGTGCCCCTCAATAGCTTCCTGGATATTCTTTTTCATTTCCGGCAATGAAGATCCGGTACTTACACAGCCTGGCAAAATGGGTGCATAGGCGCAAAAATTATTTCCGGTATAATTAATTTCTACTGTGACTTTGTGCATAACAAATGTTATTTAATAAATTATTTGAGCCCAGCCTGTTTTAAGATTGAATCGACCAAAAAATGGTCCAATTCATCATTCTTGCCGTGATCGGGTATGGTTACAGTTCCTTTTTTTGTGAGGTGTTTGTAATGCTTGTGACTTCCTTTTTGTCGAACAAAGAACCAGCCATCAGCGACAATCATGTCAACAATTTCCTTTACCTTTTTTCTCACGGTTTTATTAATTGAAACAAAGATAGTAAATGTGCGAACTAATCGTATTTATCCTTAAAAAATTGTGATTGCTTAGTAGACTAATTTGAAAACATCAGTTTTTATGCAAATTAAAATCCAACTTTAAATTTGCATGAGAAATAGTCTCCCAGATGATCCTAAAATGCCAGACTGAAGGCATATGCCAGATCAATTGTTTCGGCTACGAAAGATAAAATGTTGACAAAAATGAAATACCTTTGATAAAAACAACAAATGCCGAATTTATACATCATATCAGGATGCAATGGGGCCGGTAAAACTACCGCTTCGTATTCGGTTTTGCCTGATATGCTTGGTTGCAGGGAGTTTGTAAATGCAGATGAAATTGCTAAAGGGATATCCCCTTTTCAACCGGATAGACTTGCAATTGATGCTGGCCGGATCATGTTGAACAGAATTTCTGAATTGATAAAACAGAAAGAAGACTTTGCTTTTGAAACAACCTTGTCTGCGAGATCCTATAGCCACTTAATTAAAGATGCCCAATTGGATGGATATTTTGTAACTTTGGTATATTTCTGGCTCAACTCTGTCGATTTGGCAATTGAAAGAGTAAGAACCAGAGTAATTTCAGGGGGTCACAATATTCCTGAAGATACCATTCGAAGAAGATACAAAACAGGACTTGAGAATCTTTACAAAATATATTTGCCAATATGTGACTATTGGATGATTTTTGACAACTCGGAGCATCCTTCAGCTTTGATTGCAGAGGGATTTCTAGATAAGGATTCAGAAGTACATAATTATGAAATTTATAGACAAATTATACAAAGATGAACAAGAATAAAGTTAAAGAACTTCGAAATAAAATAATTGAAGGAATTGATTTGGCTTATGAAAGACTGTTAACTGCCAAACAGAAAGACGATTCAGAGCTTGTCTTTTCACGTAATGGAAAGATCGTGAAAATAAAAGCAAAAGATCTATTAAATGAAAAGATAGCGAACCAACCACAATAGAATCTGCACCAGCATGTTATTCTTTATTTAAACAACCCCTCCAATCCAAATTTCTTAACTGCATCCTGCAACGTAGACTTCGCCTTCTTCGAAAACTCTTTGGCCACCAGGTCTTTTGCCTCCGAAATATCGACCTTGACATCCGGTTTCCTGAGGTTGCCAACCACGTTGATTTTGATTGGGTATTTGTCAATATTTTCTGCTCCGGGTACCAGGCCAATGAGGTTGGTCACATCAGGGGCCAGATCATTTTTGTTGACTTTGAAATTGAACTGGTAATTGAGGTCCAGTGCAAGCGTTTGGCTCCCTGAGACAGTTACCTCCTGGTTGGCGACCTTGGTTGTAAAGGGTGAAATGGATAAGGCTCCGTTGGTCAGTATGATGTTACTGGCAAAATCGTTCACTTTAACATTGGTAAATAGGTCTTTCCTGAAGTATTTGCCAATCTCGGCAAACATGTTGTTGCCGACCAGTTCGAGGTTCTTCATCGAAATCTGTCCGGTTCCGTTAAGTGTCTCGAAGTAAGGCGCATAATCTTTTCCCAATTTTCCGGTCAGCGACAATCCCGATAGGAAAGTACCTTTGCTGTTTCCGGCAATGGGTAAAATATGTCTGACGATACCCATTGACTGATAGGCGGTTGGGAGATCAAAATCCTTGATATCTATTTTGAAATTGAAGTCGGCCGGACTCTTCTCAATGGCCGAATAAACCCCCGACAGGACCATTTTGCCTTTTAGCAGGTTCATCGAGAGTTGGTCCAAATTAAGCTTTTGATCCTTGACCATCAGTTTTCCGGTGGTTCCCCTGATCTCCATTTTATTGTAAAGCATGCGGTCGACATTGGCCTGAAGGGTCAGGTCAATGTGTGCAGGAATAACATATGGATCGCCGAGATGGGTAGTATCCTTGTTTTGGGTACCGCCGTTCATCAGCTGGGTTACATCAAGCAGATCAGATTTTAGCTTGATATTGCCCAAAATTGTTCCATCTTTCAAAAGATAGGCCCAATAATTGGCAAAAGATCCATCTACCGTGAAGTCGCTTTGGCCAAATTTCCCTTTCATGGAGGTGATGGTCACCTCTTTCGAATTGAACGCGAATGTTCCTGACTGAATCCCAACTCTCTCCGGGAAAGCAGAAGACCTGTAGAAGAAATCTTTCAGGGTAACCGCTCCTTTGGTTTGAAAATCGTCGTATTCACCTTTGTCGATGGCCGAATAGGTTCCGTTGAAATGGATGTTGGCCTGTGCGCTTCCCCCAATTTCCATCGAGTCGATCGAAATGGTCTGCCGCAATGAAGCAAAATCGACTTCGCCTACGACATCGCCCGTCAGGAATGGATTGCTGACCGGCGATTTTACCGACAGATTTGCCACGATGGGATGTCCGGCTACAAACGCCTCCAACTTGCTGACTGAAATTTTTAGTGAATCAAGAATTCCCTGCGGTTTACTGAGACTGGCCACCATCTGGATTTTACTTATCTCATTGGGCTTTGAAGGATATTTCAACCTGCCGTCTGTCAGTTTCAAGCCGGCCGAAAGGGCCGGAAATGTTGTCTCTGAATAGGCTCCTTTGATTACCCCGCTGAAAGAGAGGCTTCCCCCTTTTTCGTATCCTTTTAGTTTTATTTGCTGTGTTTGCGGAAGAAATCCAATCAGTTCCTCCAGGGTTGAACCGGTTGATTGAAAGGCAAGGTCGTATTGGTCATCCTTTTCTCCCATCACAAAAGTTCCCTGCAATTGCACAGGTAGCTTATTGATAGTGAATTTATTGTCAAGAAAGCGAAAGCTTCTCTGATCGAAATTGGCCTGGAGGGCTCCTTCACCATTCACTTTCATACCACTTACCAGTTTTTTGCCGCCATATTCGAAAGCGATGCTGTCGGTCTCTCCTTTAAAACTTAGTTTGGTATCGCTGCCTTTTAAAAAGCCGGATAATTCGAAATTGCCGTTTTTAAAACCTGTCAACATTTTGGTTTGCTCATCCCGGTAGGTGAGCAGTGTATTGATTAATTGAACTTTAGTCAGTTCAATTTTCATCGGGTTCTTTGTCTCCGAAGAAATACCAGCAGAAGATTGCTTCGTGATGTCCCAATTGGCTTTCCCGGCAGGGGAAATCAGTAAATTGAAGTGAGGATTCTTAAGGATAATTTCCGAAACGGTAATGCCGTCGCTTTTCCATAAGGATGAGAGCGCCATAGAGGTTGACAGGGTTTCTATCCGAATCAGTTGCTTGCCTTCGAATTCGTTGATTCCATTAATGGTCAGATAGTTTAGACGAACATCCAATTGTGGAAAACTCCTGAAAAGGGAGACATCGGCATCTTTGAAATCCAGTTTAGCCAACAGCGATTGGTTGGCCATCTCCTTCACTTTGGCGACAATTTTGCCTTTGAAGAGTATCGGAATTAAGACGATGGCCAGAATTATGGCCACCAAAACTACACCAGATATCAAAAATACTTTCTTCTTTCCCATGATATTTTTTTGTTAAAAGACTGCAGAAACTATTTTACTTGGTGCCCTTTGTGTAACCCTTTGAGACCTTTGTGTTGAAAATTTTTTTACCACTAAGGTCGCAAAGTAAGGCACAAAGGATCACAAAGTAAAGGTGAATCACAAGGTGATCAATAATTTTCTAAGCATAAACAACGAATTCTGACTGGTTCTGGCGATATTTCGCTCTCGGTCGTTGCCGAAATTGAACAGTTGTAAAACGACGCGATCCTTGTGTGCCACGGCAATCCAGACCGTACCCACCGGCTTCTCTTCAGTGCCTCCGCCCGGACCCGCAATCCCTGATGTGGCAATTGAAAAATCGGTCTTCATCACCCTGCATCCATTGAGGGCCATCGATTCAACAACTTCGCGGCTTACGGCTCCATGCTGCTTGAGTAGCTCTTCTTTGACTCCCAAAATATCCTTTTTAATCTCATTGGAATAGGCCACGACCGAACCTTTGAAATAGTTCGAACTGCCGGGATTTTCTGTAAACAACCTTGCAATGGCGCCTCCGGTACAGCTTTCGGCTGTGGAGACTGTCCACCCTTTTTCGGTCAGAATTTTTCCAATACTTTCGGCCGGTGATTCATCGTCGTAGCCATAAATATTGGGAGCTATCAGTTTTTGCAACCCGATGATTTGTGATTCTACCTCGTCTTCCATGAGTGACTGTTCCAGTCCTCTGGCCGACAACCGCAGTCTGACGCCCTGCGGACTAGGCAGATAGGCCAGTTTGATGAATACGGGAAGCGCATCTTCCCAGTCGGCAATCTTTTCAGCAAGCATCGATTCGGGCAGGCCTTGTGTCAAAACAGTTCTGTGGAGGATGGTTGAAGCCTGAAAATTGTTCCGCAAATATGGCAAAACTTCAAATTCCATCAGGTATTTCATCTCGTAAGGCACTCCCGGCATGAAAATGAAGGAGCATCCGTCTTTTTTGAGTAGCAGTCCAGGAGCTGTGCCCAACTTATTTTGAAATACATGACTGCTCTCAGGAACAAGGGACTGATCGCGGTTCAAACGGTTGAGTGCGATGCCCCTTTTACTGAGCAAATCCTCAATGTTTTGCAAGACTGCCTGGTTTGAAATTAGTCGGGTATCAAAAAAATTACAAATGGTATCTTTGGTTTTGTCGTCTTTGGTTGGGCCTAATCCTCCTGTAACAAGAACCAAATTTACCTGCTTTGCGCTTTGCACAAAGGTATCGGTAATATGATCAGCATCATCTGATATACTGATAATCTGTCGTACATTGATCCCTTCATCGTTAAGTTTCTGCGCCATCCAGGCCGAATTGGTATCGACGATCTGACCGATCAGGATTTCGTCGCCAATGGTGATTATATCTAAATTCATCTTCTATAAAATACAATGTTTAACCGCGTATTAACTTTAATGCTTTGTATTTCTTTGTGTTATCCTTCGAGTCCTTCGTGGTAAAATATAAAAACCTAACCACAAAGGTCGCAAAGAATAACACAAAGGAACACAAAGTAAATTTCTACATCAAATCATATCCAAAAGGAGCCAGGCTTAACCGCATCAGCTTGAAATGCTGCAATCCAAATGGGATACCGATGATTGTGATGCACAAAAGTATCCCGAAAACCAGATGCGACAGGGCAATCCAAAATCCGGCAAAAATCAGCCAGATCAGGTTCAGCAAACAGGAGAGCCCCGGGATGGAGCCACTATTTGGACGTACCGATTTGCCGAAAGGGGTGAGTGTGGCAATGCCGATTTTTATGGCTTGCAAACCCCATGGAATGCCAACAATCGTGCAGCAGAGTATCAATCCACCCCACAGGTAACCCAGGAAGGCAACGAGTCCGCCAAAAATTATCCAGATCACATTTCCGATAAGGCTCATAATATCGAATTTTTGGTGAAGGTACAAATTGAGACGCAAAAGATATTTTATTCTTTTCTTTGTTCGGTTTTTTTAACAATACGTATGAGGATTTTATTTGTTTGTCTGGGCAACATATGCCGCTCTCCCGCCGCTGAGGGGATTTTCAATCACCTGATTTTGGAAAATGGAATGGAAAAGATGGTTAGTTGCGACTCTGCCGGAATCGTTGGTTACCATGAAGGGGAGGGAACCTATCCAAAAATGAAGAAGATTGCTTTGAGAAGAGGGTACGATCTCACCTCTATCTCCAGGCCGGTCAGGCCGAAGCGCGATTTTGAGGAGTTCGATCTCCTTATTGGGATGGATGACCAAAACATTGCCGACCTTACCAGGATGGCTCCTGATGCGAATGCGAAGGCAAAAATCCGGAAAATGACAGAATTCTGCACCAGGCACACCCACACCATCGTTCCGGATCCTTATTACGGCGAAACAAAGGACTATGAGCTGGTGATTGATTTGCTGGAGGATGCATGTATGGGGCTAATCAAAACAATTACAGATTACAAATTACAGGTTGTGTAAGAGCAGTTCAATTAATTAACTCCGAAGGAGTATGCCGTGAATAACCCCTGGTGTAACTACTTAATCGTCAGGTAATGTAGTTATACCGGAGGTAGAGCATAAAAGCAACCCAAAACCCTTTGAGGGTTTCCCATTATACGGCTTTGGGCAACTCCTGCGGAGTAATGTCTCACAGTTGCTTCTGTTCCTCCGGTTGAAACCGGAGGTTATTCACGGGAAACTCCTGCGGAGTTAAAAACATAAGTAGGAGACTTCAGCAAGATGAATCTATTCAGTTTAATTTTATCAGCCACACATCCGTCACTTTTGACCTCTCCCGCCAATTGAGAGTGGATTCTTCAGGTTGATCGAAGGTGACATCGATTTTGCCGTCACTCACATATTTTGGATTGAGCGGAAACTCTTTGAACTCCTCATAACCTTTGTTGTAGATTGTTGGATCGACACGTTCGCCATCCACTCTCAGCAATGCTTCGCGGTAACCGACAACCCTGATCAGGTATCGGCCATTTGGATCAAGATCGCTGTATTTTAGCACCGGAAAGTTCTGAAAAAGCTGTGTTGACAACCTTCTCCGGCTCAATCCGCCTTCCCACCAGGCTACATCGGTTGCATCGTCCGAAAAGGTAAGCACATGACTGCTTTTTGAGATATCGGAAATGTTGTCGTAGTAGCTACCTGGTCCGGGATTTTCCCATTTGGCGATCACTTCCAGGCGGGCCAGTTTCTCCTTTTCGGTTGCCATCTTCCCAATTTTAGTGAACTCATCTGCCAGCCACCAGCGGTTGTTGAGAGGATAATCGATAAAATCAAGAATAGCACCCCTTTCTGAGCCGCTTGCCTGGTATTTCTTTACACTGGTTTGCAGTCCGATGGATTGCCAGAGCGCTTCGCAAAGGTCGACTATTTTGGCTCTTAAATCGTTGGTAATTGGCTCTTTGTCTCCCTTGTTAACTAGCTCAAGCGCCATGTCCATGGCTTTTCCCGCACCCAATACAGGGGCTTTCAAAAGCACTTCATTGGCCTCTTTCTCCAATTTTTGTTCATATGCCTTTCTGCGCTTCACGAAAACATCGTAGTTCGAACGCATCACCAGCAGTTGCCAGCGCCAGTTTTTGTTCAATTCAGGATGTTGGGTCTCCAGATTTTTCCAAAAAGCATAGGTCGCTTCGATGCCGCCATTCTCTTCTGTCGGACCAACCCAGTTTCGCTCAAGGGCTAAAATACCGTCTGCCCCGGCTTCCGCGACAGCCGAACCGAAAAAGAAACGGGCATATTCCACCAGCACATCCCTGACAGGCCTTGTCGGATCCCATGCCATCTGACTCCAGGTTACTTTGTTTACATCATCATGAACACCATCAGAGTAGGAGAGGAAGCCATCGGTAAACGGGGCATAACGGTTGTGTATCTTGGCATAGTAAACAGGTTGCGGATTGCAGACTTCCCTTCCTTCTGTCAACGCAAATCCCTGGTCCCAGTTCAATGTTGGATACTGGCAGCGAACGGTGTGGGTCAGATCGGGATAGTGACGGTGCTTGTATTTTTTAGGCAAGCGAAATCTGGTGGCAGCAAGATCAGGACTGCTCGGACCGGACACAATACCAGTCAGCCAATCAGGATTGTTGGAATCGAGATATTGGTAAAAATAGTCGACCTGTTCATCGCTGAAACCCTGGAGCGATATCCACATGGTGGCCTTGGGATGGTATTTTTTCAACTTCTCAGTCGCTGCTTTCAGGAAGGGCATGACGTCCTTCGGATGGTTACTGCCAGGATCGCCGCCCGGAAAGAAGACGCCATCCAGGTAGGGACAATTTTTGTAGTATTCTTCGTGTCGTGCCAACTCTTCCTTGAACTTGACAGGGTTGGAAAGATCCACGTCAGCAGGGATCCAATCCCAGTGATCCAGACCATATTCGTGGCAGATCTCACTGATTTTGTTGTTCATAACCTCCCTTGGGTATTTCATCAGCGGGTTGTTTTTGCCATCGTGAAAAGGGATGTTCTCGATGCTGTTGGTGCCGAAAAGCGCCAGTTCCCGCAGGTATTTTTCATACTGATCCATGGTCCAGGAATCCCAGGAGTTGGCCGTATTCCTGTAGCCAACCTGGTGGCCGCGGATGGGGTATTTCGGGGAAGTGGCAATTTCATTCTTTTTGTCAAAGAGAAATTTTCCATGGGAGAGTTCAGCGGTTCTCAGCAGTTGTCCGATGGAGAAGATTATTCCACGCTGGTCTGAAGCGATCAGCCATAGTATTTTCCTGCCATTGGATTGATCCAAAACAAGATGGTAACCCTCGGGTCTGTTTTCGGGTTTCAGGTCTGAATTGTTGACTGGGATTGTTATTCCTGCCAGCTCTTTTTCAGAGGATAGAACCAGTGCCAGAACAGGCTGATTCCCGAACTTATCAGTCTCTTTGAGTTGAATGGTCGTCCGCTGGGCAACCTCCTCTTTCAGTACCCTGATGGCTGTCTCCCGAACAGGTGATGGAATATTTTTGGAAGCAATAATCGTTGCCCTGCTCAGATCGGCAACTTGTGCGGAAATGGATAAGCTGAACAGTAGCATCAAATTCAGCCAGATTACTCTTTTCATGTTGATTGGATGTTTTTTAAAAAATGATTGGAATTGTAGTAGTTATCTATTCTGGTAATTTACATTATTTACAAAATTTCGCCGCTATGCGGCTTTTGACACACGATGTGTAACCTTTCTACCATAATTTCGCCGTTACACGGCTATTTTGTTATCTGGTGTATAACATCGGCATTATGGGTAGGTGCATAGCACCGGAATTTTGGTAGAAAGTGCATGAAATTGATCGTTTGTAAGGTGCATCGCACCGACATTATGGTAGCAATTGGAGTTTATTTTTGAATTGTCCGAAACTCTGGAACAGCCTGCATCGCATCGATAAAATTGTGCACCACATCTGTATGGCAATCTTCCTGCCACGATCCTTTGCGCCACTCTTTCATGTCGCACATGGCTGCCGGTCCGCCATCGGAGTCGATGAAATAGGTAACCCAGTTGAGATTTCGCAGAGCGATTTCGCGGTAGCGTTCTCTGCCTCCTGCAGCATAAAAAAGCGCTGCAACACCACCCAGTTTGGAGCAGGCCCCTCCCCATGGACGAAGGTCGGAATCCTGTTCACCCATCAATGTCACACCTCCAGGCATTTTGATAGAAAAATGGTCCATGGCAAAACCGATACATTTTTCAGCCATATTTTTCCAATCCGGATCCAGCTTCTCTTTTTGTTCGATGAGATATCGGGCCATTTCGAGCGGGGCCCATGAGTTACGGTTGTCCTCTTCGGTCATGTCTTCGAAAAACTGGATCCAGAGAGAGGCAGATTTTCGTTCGGGAGCTTTCAACTGGACCTCTTTGATCCAATGCCACAATTTGGCGCGCGGAGCTACAAATTCAGTGCTGCCAATTTCGGCCAATCCATCCCACAACCTGAGAATGTAGACCATGTTACCATTGCGTTCGCCCCAGTGCTTTCCGGTTACGGCATCGACCCTGAAAGGCCATGGTGCATGCGATTTGTCTCCTGAGCGCAAGTTCTCTGCCAAAACCCTGGCTATTGCCAACGCCTTCTCTCCGCAGACCTGGTTGCCGGTTTTTTTGTACAACTGTAAAAAGGCATACCCTGCAATTCCACCCTTGTCAGGCTCAATTACCTGGTATCCGTATTTTGCATCACCCTGTGAACTTTTTGTTAATGGAATCTCATCATGGTTACCTGTTGACCGTGGGAAATTGGCATATAAGCCTGAGTTGGGTGTAGAAGCAAAATCCGAAAGAAAAACAGCCATGCGCGTGGCATACTTCAATGCCATACTATCCTTTTTTCCGGTGTATTCCCAATATTTGAGGTAGGACAAAATGCCCATTCCCAGCTGGGTACATGGGATGATATCAGTTTTATAAGGTTTGTAGGCTGAGTCAATGAATGTGGAATAAAAATATACCGGAAATCCCGATTTCCCGATAGGTGCCTTGTAATACCAGTTCATCTCTCTTTTTAAGGCATCTTCCCAACTCGTCCAGGGCAGTAGTTTTCCTTTCTGATCATATACAGCGTGATGAAACCCAATTTTTTCAAGGCGTCGCTCTTTGTGATTATGACTAAGAATCCGTGAGATAATCAGCAATGGGAGTATGATACCAAGAAAAATGGCGATACGCTTTCTTCTGCGTTTTTTTAAATCTGACCAGTTCATTTGGCTACTTCAATTTTCCAATCACTGAATTCAACCTTGTATTGCCTGGTATCCGGTCCGCCGGCTGCCAAACCAAGATCCACAGATTCATTGATTCCCGGAATATCGGTCGAATGTTTTTCGATGATCCAGTTGGTTCCGTCCAGGCTAACGTACCCACTGAAGCTGTTGCCGTGGCGGACCAGTTTCAGGTAGATCGGGGTTTTGCTATGCTCGGGAAGGTTCTGACTGCTTGCTTTGTGCATGCAACCGTTGGCAAATTCGTCGTATTCGATACCGGCCCTTCCGGGAGTTGCGAAAAGCAGGACAGAACCCTTGCTTCCCGGTTGAACATCGAAACTTTTAGCCATGTCGTTGCGTACAAAAAGTCCGCTTCTGAACCATTCGTGGGTTCGTTCGCCAAATTTGATAATTTTCACTGTCGCCACGAAATCACCTTTGACATTTTTCACATAGGCTGCCGCATAGGAATCTTCCGCATGGTAGAAATCGGAGCCACAGGCGGCAATCGTGAAACGGTTGGCTTGACCATCAGATTCAATGGCATATGGCTTTGCACGCGGCGACCCATATTCCATGATCTTCATTTTGGAAAGATCCAACGAAATTTTGGGTTGTACCAGGATCTTTTCCACGGCACTGTTGCCAATTCTGAGCGTATGGCTGCCTGCCGGGATATTGAGTTCAAAACGTACGACTCCCGATTCATTTGCTTTCAAATCCAATGGCAGTTTTTGAAAGCTATTGTCGTCCAGAAAGATTACCGCCTCAGACTTCTGACCTTCGGAGGTGAGGTTTTTTGCAATAGCCTGAAGGCTCACCGACTCACCTTCCAGACATCTGGTTGCTGAGAGTTTTAAATTCTCAAAAACAACCTGAGGTTTCGTACCCGTCACGTTGATCTTTTGATGCGGGGTCGATCCGATTGAAAGCAGATGTTCTCCCGCATCGTAAATCCGAAGTTGAAAATCGATGGTCCGGCTATTGTTTTTAATTACAGGGAAAAGTTTTGTCTCGTATATTTTACCGTCCAGATAGAGTTCGATTGGAGCTATTCCTGTAGATCCGGTATTTTCTACTAAGGCTGAGAGCTGAATGACACCGCCGGCAGGGTAGGAGCCCGAAGGCTGGCCGGATGGAACGATGGATAAATTGCTGTACCCGAAATTGGGAACTCCGTCGATAATGATCTCGGGGGCATTGGCTGGCGCTTCAATTTTGAAATTGTTACGGTAAATGTTGTCTTCGGGCTGGGCCGCACAATATTTCATCTCCCCCTGTTCCAGGTCATAATAAATATTCTCCTCGGTTAACCATCCCTGCGACATGTTGTCGAACCAAAATCCGACATTATCGTTGAAAAAACCGGCATGAACCTTGTGCACCAGGTTCCTTCTGACAATCGAATTGAAAACCATGCCGGCAGTTTTGATGGCCCCTGAATCATCTGCATCCTGCTGTACATCTTCCAGATGGTTGTATTCGACGGTATAGTTTCCGTCCAGCGCATCCTCCTGGTTCGACCAGTCGCCCACGTCGATGCCATAACGGCCGCGGGTTTTGGTGATGTAGTTGTGCGAAATTGTCGTTGATAGGGTATTGTTGGCCATAATAGAGATGCCTCCGCAATCGGAGAGCCGATTTCTGAAGATCATCGTTTCGCGGATAATCTTCTGACTATCACCACCAGAGTTGGAGGTTACTCCTTTGTTGTAATCCACCTCGTTTTGCCATACGGGTTTTACAGAGCCTGTTACATAAATGCCTCCATTGTCGATGGACTCAATCTGATTGTCGAATATCCTGGTTTGGTAGCACCCGGCCCTGACCGAGATTCCGGTTCCCACACAAGATCTGACCAGACTTTCAGCCAGTTCGCAGGCATGGGCGTATTCAAAGGATAGGGCACTGTTTCCGGCTACTACACCTTCAAAGGTCAGGCCATAGAATCGGAGGTTGCGCACGGGATGACCCTTCTCACCCTTTACTACTACCAGTTGGTTCAATTTTGCGACCGAAGTAGTTGCTTCATTTGGATCACCTGTCTCTTTTGGAGCGATGTAATTAAGTTCTTTGGCATTCCTGTCAAAATACCACTCACCGGCTGTATCGAGCAAAGTTTTCAGATTTTCTACGTAATATCTCGGAGGTACAATCACAAGTCCTTCCTGTGGTGATGCAAGGGTTGCGGTTCCGCTTTTTGTGTCAATACTTTTAATACTGTTGACTCCGGTGTGCCAGCGCAGAAGCATGATCACCTTGTTGCCGGTCAGATCTTTCCATGGTTCCAGTTCTCCTTTGCCAAAATAGAGTTCATTCGTTTTCTTTGAGATACTGGTAGGAATGAAATATCCGCTGTTTGGCTTCCTGGCAACTGTTTGCTTTTTCCCATTGACCAGAAACATACTGACTGAGTCGGCATCCAGGGAAGCATACCAGACACCTTTCTTCGATTTCCATCCT
>JAVHPO010000247.1:0-2623 GCA_036170635.1 Prolixibacteraceae bacterium
CCAAGGTATTTATCTATTAATCCATCGACATGGCAAAAAAATCTCTCTTTTGGTTAGTCACTTCCATGTTGGTTTTGATTACTGCATACATTTTGACGACAACTGTGATATTACCTGTTGCTACAAAAAATCCATTGCCTGAAGCGGTTTTGCCAAAAGCTGAGGTAAAAGGTGACAACAATGCGAAGAAATCGGAAAAGTCTGACATTGTTCCAAAGAAAAATGGTAAAACAGATAAAGGTGCTAAAAAGGCAGATGCCAAAGTTCAAAACATTCCTGTCTCTGATGAATCTGTCTCCAATAGCAAGGATGATCTGACGAAGTATTTTGAGTTGAAGAAAGCTGAGACATTGCTCAGATCCCGCTACAGCTTATCTTCGGAAGATTCTATTTATATGGTGCTTGATCTGATCAGTAAGGTTGCGACTCTTGAGATGAAGGGTATTCCATTGCACGACAGCAAAATCAAAGAGGTATGGATAAGCAATTCTATCAGGATGTTTCATACGGAGGCACTTCTTCATTGGATTGCTCAGCCTTTTGTCCTCAAAAATGCCAATTCTACCATCGAAAGAGTTCAATTCCTTGTCAAGAATGCTCCGAAAGATACCATCGAAGCAAACAAAGCTGATGCTATTCCTGTTCCAAGAAGAACAGAGGACGTCTACATCGTATTGAATTTTGAGCGAAATCTTCAGTTGGTGATTCAGCAATCTGAAATCAGCGAAGGAGCTGACAAAATAAGGATAGATAGCTTAAAAAACAGTTTGTTTAAGAAGGAAACTGAAAAATCGCTTAAAGCGTTGTCCAGTTTTAAGCGGGATGCAATTACTCCGAAGAACGTAAACACACTTCCAAAATCGGATGCAATTACCTTGTACCGCGCACTGCCACAAAAACTTAAAATGGTGTTGCGCATGTAACCGGTTTAGGTTGAACGCGCTATTTTTACTTTTTTGTTTTTGATTTTTTCATTGGCCAGCAGTAAAGCCAGTTTTTTGATTTTAGAGACTGGTACGGCTGCAAATGACTCATAATCAAGAATATTTATCAGTCCAATTTCATCTTTCAGCAATCCTCCTTTTTGAATCAGAAGTCCGACGATGTCTCCTTTGCTGATTTTATCCTTTTTTCCGGCTCCGAAATATAGTGTTGAAAAATAGGGTTCATGCGTAGGTATAATCGCCTCAGGGACTGTAGATTCCTCGCAATAATCAGGAACATAATCAGGGATTTTTTCATCAGCTGAAAGCAGTATCCAGACTGTACCTTCGTTCTCCATCCTGGCTGTACGGCCATTTCTGTGGATAAAAACTATCGCACTACTTGCTGGTTGATAGTGAATAATATTTTGTACACCGGAGATATCGAGTCCACGTGAAGCCAAATCGGTGGTAACTAGAATGGGGTTGCTGCCATTCCTGAATTTTATAAGCGCTCGTTCACGTTGAGGTTGTTCATGCCCGCCATGGTATGTGTCGTGCTGGATTCCGTGCTCCTGCAACAAACCGCTGATGCGCTCGACGGACTCCCTATGGTTGCAAAAAACGAGCGTTAGGCCGGAATTTATTCCAGCCAGCAATTTCATCAGAAGCGCCAGTTTATCTTTTTCTTCAGCCCTGATTAGTTTTATTTCGAGTCCTGCTGGTTTTTCATTGCTGCTATAGTCTAAAATATGCGGATTTTGAATCTTTACAAAATCTGGCACTGAGGCTGATTTTGTGGCCGAGGTAAGTATCATCTGTTCATGATTGGAGATATAGGCTAAAATCGCCGATATTTCCCTTTCAAAGCCGAATTCAAATGATTTGTCGTATTCATCCAAAATCAGGAGATCAATGGTGTTTGGCTGTACAGTTCCTTTCTCCAGATGGTAAAGAATCCTGCCGGGAGTTCCAATTAGCAGGGCAGGAGCTTCAAGAAGATTGTTGCGTTCCGTTTTTACCTTGTGGCCACCATAACAGGTCGAGACTTTTAGTCCGGTGCCCATCGACTTGAACACTTGTTCGATTTGTAGCGCAAGCTCCCTGGATGGGACAACCACAAGGGCTTTGATCCCCGCGTTTGGAACCACCGCTTTTTCTAGAACAGGAAGTAGGAATGCGACGGTCTTCCCGGAACCCGTTGGTGAAAAGAGAAGGATCTGTTTGACCTTTTTGCTGACTTTCAGCATCTCTTTCTGCATCGGGTTCAATGACTCAAAACCGAGATTGCTGACAGCTTTTGTGATCAAAGGAGAATAGGAACTACTCATAAAATTGAAATTATAGGTAATATTTAGGATTGTGGAATTTAGATTTTCATAAACAAAAAAAGGGTTCCTGTTAAGGAGCCCTCTTAAATGCTATCATAAGCTTTGGAACGATTACGCCTTTGTTTGGATTATCTCAGTGATCTGCTTCAATTCCGATTAATTATCAGGCTGTTAAGTCAAGATATAATTTTTCATACACGAACTCAGCACAAAAATAGTTCAAACTGTAGCCCAAATGTTACTACACGTCCGACTGCTTAATAACTTGACCTGCGACCGGTACCTCTGTCACCGCCGCCACGGTTGAAACCACCACGATCACCACCGCCACGGTTGAAACCGCCACGATCGCCACCACGATTGAAACCC
>JAVHPO010000248.1:0-13122 GCA_036170635.1 Prolixibacteraceae bacterium
GAAGTTTAAGATGGCTCCTGATTGTGGAAAATATAAAAAAAATCCACTGTTGAGTCAGACAAATCTGGCACAACAGTGGAAATTCACTATCCGGATATGGAACCCTTTATTTCACCAAAGAACGGAGGTACTCGAGGACTGATCTTGCTTTAGCCTGATTGAGAGCCGGATCTGGCATCGGCAAATTGTTGTATTTCGCCAGCAATGCCTTAACCGTTGCATTCTCCTTCTGCATCTGAACCGGATTTAAAAGAATATTCATGATGTATTCCGGAGTACGTGTCTTGGTCACATTTCTCAGTGCAGGTCCCAGCTTGTTTTGATCAATATCATGGCACATGATGCACTGATTGGTGTAGATTACCTTTCCCTCACCTGCCATTTTGCTGTTCAGGGGAGCTAATACTACACTTTTGACCGGCCCAATCCCATGATCTTTCTCTTGTTGATCCATAGATTCATTGGGTAAGGAAAGCCCGGCAAATTCAGAATGATTTATGACTGAAGAATTTGCCAATAATAAACCAGGATTCAATAATAAAACAAAAGCCATCGCAATGCCAGTGATCAAGAATGTTTTTCTCATATTTTTCTAATCAATTAAAAGTTAAGCCAAACGAGCAGGTAGAGGGTGTTATTGTTCCTGGAATTTCTACCATTGTCATCATAATTAATTTTGTTGCCATCAAATTTATTGTAAGCCACATATTGTAATGCAAACTTCGTGTTGTACCAAGGCAGGTATTCGAGTTGCGCTATGAAACCGTTGCTGTCAGGCTTGTTATTTGCACTTCCCACCTTCTCATCCACGGCGCCTTTGGTATTAAAATAGCCCAGGGTTGCACCCAATCCATTGTTTAAATAGAGGTTACCGTCTACCTTAAAGGAATTGTAATTAATTTTTACACTTTGGGTGCTGGAAGTATCACGTACCTCCGTCTCATTAATCAGCGACGAATGTAATGAAAAGGCGCCAATTGCCAAACGCCGCTCAAATTGAAAATCAAACCCAACATCTGTTATTTTACTCATCTCTCCTGAAATTCCTTTTGCATATAGCTTGGAAGCCATACCAAAGGTGCCAAGTTCTACATAATTTTCAGAAAATTGATGTTGCAAGGCAACCCTCCAATAAGGTGCAACACCATTAAGAACCATCGAACTGTTTACATCAGCAGGATTAGCAGCGCCCTGTTGTGCTGACCGGTAAAGCGTCAATTCAGTAAACAGTAAATTATTGTACAAGGTATAAGCTCCCAAACCTGCGACCTGCATCCCAAGGCTCTCAATGATTGTCGACTTAGCAGGAGTTACTGAGGCATTTGAGCTGGCCGACGGAAATCTCCAGGCCGGTGACGTATTCCAGACATCCTGAACTGCAGGATTGTTGTTTAGCGTAAAGCCGTAAGTAAGGCTTTTTGAACCAAGTAGTTTCTGGTTAGCATACCTAATATCAGCATTGTCCATTTCAACGCTTTGACCATTGTAGGTCATCTGAATAAATGTACCAATGTGAGGAGTTACCTGACCGGCATAAAACACACTCAATTGCTGTGGAAATGCAACAGAATTGTTCTGTACTCCTTCCACATTTTTGGAAATATGCGTAAAAGAGGATTGAACCATGACAGATAAGGGTAAAGTACTTAACAATTTTAGCTTGGTCACCTTGTCACTGTCCACTTTGGTCTCTATTGTTTTCATCCCGGTAAGCACGTATCCATTCATTTTGAACTGTCGGCCAAATGAATTGAGCTCAGGAAAAGAGAAATGACATGCCGAACATGAGAGTCCGGTTTGCCTGGCATAACTTGGCAAAGCATTCGAATTGTCAGAGAGAAAAAGCATAAGAGTAACAACAAACAATAATTTCACTGCACCTTTTGACATTTTGCTCGCTATAATCCCTTTTGTCATTTCAATTGACAAGGGAAACCTTTGAATTCTCATTAATTTTTCCATGTGATTTGGTTTTTTTGTATCATTACATTTTACAAAACTTTCCCAAAGTAAATACATTATTTCATGCGAAAAACAAATCACATCTATTTATATTCATATTTAGATGTTTCTTTCCCCGAAACCTGTCCTGATCTTATCCAGTAACCGGTTAAGTTCCCGGATCTCCTCATCGGTAAGATTGGTAAGCAATTTGTCTACTGTTTTCTCACATTCAAACATACTGTCGAGCAGGGCCAATCCGGTAGAAGTGATCTCAACTGCCTTTTGGCGCCGGTCTTCGGGGTTCTCCTTCCTGGTAAGCAGCCCTTTTTCAAACAGGCGGTCCACAATGCGGCTTACGTCCGAATCTTTATCGAGCATCCGCTCTTTGATAAAACCGATGCAAAGCGGCGCTTCGGCCCGAAATCCACGAAGGATCCTCAATACATTGTATTGCTGCTCGGCAAGTCCGTGCTTTTTCAGGCTCTGAAAAAACTCATAACCCAACAGCTTCGTGGTGTAGGTGAGGTTGATCATCCCTTTGTGGTAATCATTGCGAAATCGTCCTTTTAATTCCTCTTCTAGTGACATATTGATTTTAAATAATTGACAATGGAAAATTGAAAATTGAAAATGATATTAGTCCAAATGTATTTTGGAAAAAAGAGATAATATTTAATCCCTTAAATATCCGAATTTCCCTCTTTGGTAATCTTCGAAAGCCTGAAGAATTTCATGGCGGGTGTTCATCACAAACGGGCCATGTGCGGCAATCGGTTCCTTGATATCCTCACCACTCATGATCAAAACTATAGCTCCCTCTTCCGACGCTATTTCAAACTCCTCTCCCTCGTTCAGGAATAATGCAAAATGATCCGTTGGCACCTCTTCTGTGAAATTGACCGTGATTTTTCCTTCAAGGACCAACAGAGCAGAATTGAAAGCTACAGGAAACGAAAAATCTGCCTTCCCGTTTTTGTTCAGCCTGACATTGAATAAGTTGATGGGAGTAAAGGTTGTGGCAGCACCTTGCACATTTCTGTATTCACCGGCAATTACACCAACCGTTCCACCTTCATCTTCCAGTTTAAATTCACCTATCTGATCGCTGGTGATGCTCTGATATTTGGGCTGTGACATTTTGTACTTTGCCGGCAGGTTCACCCAAAGCTGAACCATTTGCATCTCTCCCCCATTTCTGCTGAACTCCTTTTCGTGGTACTCCTTGTGCAGGATCCCTGAGGCTGCAGTCATCCACTGCACATCCCCCTCTCCAATCACACCGCTCTGTCCGGTGCTGTCGTGGTGGGCTATGCTTCCTTTGTAGGCAATGGTTACAGTCTCAAAACCACGGTGCGGATGGACCCCCACCCCCATCGGACGATCGGAAGGCGGGAAGTAGAATTTTGCTCCGTAATCCAGCAGAATGAAGGGATTCATTCGCTCCATATCCAATCGGTAACCACCCGGAATAAAATTATGTACCCTGAAACCGTCACCCACAAAATGAGGCTCAGGTGGTGAGAGTACCAATTCAATGTTTTTTACCGACATAACTAATTGATTTTGAAAAACTCAGGATTCCTCAGGTATGCAACCACCCAAATCAGTATCAGGACAACGGTTGGCATTGCGATGCTCATTCCCCCTGTCATGTGCAGGATGATGGCGCCACCCATGTAGGAACTAAGCAGCAATGTGCCGTATTTGTTGGTCTTTGGGAAGAGGAACAACAAGGCCGAAGTTATTTCGCCCAAGGCGATGATTACCCGCCAGTCGCCCAGTTTCATCTGTTCCATCTGCTCCGGATGTAAAAAGAGTTTGCCGGATGCGCTAAAAAGGTAAAGAGCTGTCAACAATCCCGCGATCACCCAGGATACAATTTTACTTGATTTCGAAATTTTCATGATATGGTTTTTTTTGATTAATGAAGATTTGTAATGATTTATTATTCAAATAATTGTAGCAATATCCTCAAACATTCTGCGGGGTCTGCGCAGATACAACTTTTTGGAGGTATCAAAATAGCCCAGACAAATAAGCATCACAACCGATTCGCTCTCTTTCAGTCCAAACTCTTTGTGGATGCCGTCGAAATCGACACCACTCATGGGATGCGAATCGACGCCGAACTCTTTTGCCGAGATCATCAACGACATGGCCAACAATCCCGCGTTGCTCTCAGCAAATTTAATTTTACGCTCCTCACTCGTACCATACAGATAGGCAGCAGCCTGTTTGGCACCCTGAACCATGGAGGTGTTTCCTCCGACACTTTGCAACATTTCATCCCACACAGGATTGCTGTCGGCATAGCCCTCTTTGTTTCCAATGATGATCAGTGTGACTGATGCTTCCGATACCTTCTCCTGATTGTTGGCAAGTTGCTGCAGCCGCTGTTTGCTTTGAGCGCTCTCTGCTGCTACTATTCTCCATGGCTGAAGATTGAAAGCGGATGGCGCCATCACTGCCATGTCTATGATCTCTTTTAAAAGCTTTTTATCTACTGACCGATTCTTATCGAAGTGATTGACCGACCGTCGTTCGTTATACAATGTTTTTGTTTCCATCTTTTCTACTGAATTAAAATTTTTACAAAGATATGTATATACATTATATGTTGCAACACACATTTGTTAATAATAATTAAATATTCTCTTAAATTATGATTTTCAACGCATTAACATTGTACTATTTTTTGCATTACCAGCATAGGGAGCTGGATTTTACCTGTTTTACAATACTGCTTGCGAACAATGCAACCCAGTATATTTATGCTGATGCAACTTTGTAACATGATTTACGTTTCTATTTGAGAAAGCTGGTTAAAAACTTACACAGAGAATTAATATTCTACTAATTGAGATTTGAGTTTGCTTAGAAATGGATGCTATAATCGGAATCAAGGTGAGAAAAACAAAGTCCACTGAGCCAAAAAATCGCAAGCGATTTTTTCTCCGCGCACTCAATTTTCCTCAATTCAATATAGGACAAAGAGGCAATCATTATCTCATAGGGAATTATGGAAGAAGAAGACAAATTTCTCTGTGTAAGGACTTTTCTGAATTAAACATCTAAAATAAATAGTCATGAAAAACACAATTCTTCACAAAGCGGATACACGCGGCGATGCCAACCATGGCTGGCTGCACAGCAGGCATACTTTCAGTTTTGCCAATTACCACAATCCCGAAAGGGTACATTTTGGGGCGCTGCGGGTATTGAATGACGACACCGTCGATGCCGGAATGGGTTTCGGCACCCACCCACATGACAACATGGAGATAATTTCCATCCCCCTCGAGGGTGATCTGGAACACAAGGACAGCATGGGCAATGTCAGTGTGATCAGGGCTGGCGACATTCAGGTAATGAGCGCCGGTACCGGGATTTACCACAGCGAATACAACAAGAACAAAGATAAGCCGGTCAAATTTTTGCAGATATGGGTCTTCCCCAACAAGCAAAATGTTACCCCGCGTTACGACCAGATCACACTGAACCCGGCCGATCGGCACAATACCCTTCAACAAATTCTCTCACCCAATCCCGATGATGCCGGGGTATGGATCCACCAGCAGGCATGGTTTCACCTGGGGAAACTTGATAAGGGGCTAAGCCTGGATTACACCCTTAAGTTAAAAGGGAATGGAGTCTATGCGTTCGTGCTAAGCGGAGACATTACCATCAGCGGTCAGCCTCTGAACAGTCGCGATGGGTTCGGGATTTACGATATCGATTCTATCTCGATCCAAGCCGACAGCGATTCTGAATTGTTGTTGATGGAAGTACCGATGCAATTGTAATCAGTTTACAAAAATTTTTGCTTAACTTTATATCATTGGGCTATTGCTAAGCGATTGGGAAATAATAATGACCATTTTCTTTTTCTGAATTTCCTTCATTTGACCCCTCTAAATCTCCCCAAAGGTGAGACTTCAGATTCGTGCTCAGTTCAACATTAGAACTTTTCTCCCCTCCTTTGGAGGGGTTGGGGGAGGTCAAAATCAAGAGGGTGTATAGTGTGTCATTATATATTCCTTCCTACTTAATTTTAATATCAACATTTCTAAAAAGGAGGTAAAAATGGATCCGAAAATTGCGCAAAAAGCGCCTTACGTAGTCGAACTGGAAGCCGGGAAAGAGTACCATTGGTGCGCCTGCGGGCAGAGTAAGAATCAACCGTTTTGTGATGGCTCTCACCGGGGGTCTGGATTTGTCCCGCTGTTTTTTACGGCCAATGAGTCGGGCAAAAAGTATCTTTGCGGTTGCAAGCACACAAAGAATCCTCCGTTCTGTGATGGAACGCACAGTGATCTTTAGTCATTTGGGCCCCAATTTCAGGGGCTCTTTTTTATTATTTTGAAAGCCTAAAAATTATTAAATTGTGCTGGAAATTTGTTTCTGTTTTTTCCAGCACAATTGTAAAATTTTTAAGCGCAAATCACATGATGAATCCCACCAGACGAGACTTTATCAAATCGGCATCCTTGCTTGGCGCAGGTGCCGTTTTTATTCCAAACCTGATGAGCTGCTCCCCTTCCGGACGGCTAAATATCGCTGTAATTGGCCTTGGAGGACAAGGCCAAAGCAACTGGACCAAGATGATCAACCAGAAAGATCCAAAATGGAATGAAAACATCGTAGCGCTCTGTGATGTTGACGACAACCGAGCAGCCAATGCTTATAAAACAATGCCGAAAGCCAAGCGTTTCAAGGATTACAGGGTGATGTTCGATCAGATGCACAAAGAGATCGATGCGGTGATGGTCTGCACCCCCGACCACTCCCATTTCCCTGCTGCTATGGCGGCCATGCAACTGGGAAAACATGTGATTGTGGAGAAACCGCTTGCCCACAATATCTGGCAACTTCGTACCCTGAAGAAAGCTGCCCATCACTACAACGTCATTACACAAATGGCCAACCAGGGTCATACTACCAACGGAATTCGCTGTATCAAAGAGTGGTATGAATCAGGGTTACTGGGCAATGTGACCGAGGTGATCGCCTGGTTCGACGGACCTGAATTTGGACCTGACAAATATTTTAGAAAGCCGGATAGTTTTCCACCTGCCGAACAACCAATTCCAGCCGGTTTTGACTGGGATTTATGGCTGGGTCCCGCCGCCAACCGCCCATACAATGGCGTCTATGCACCAAAAACCTGGCGCAGCTGGTTCGATTTCGGAAACGGCGAGATGGGCGACTGGTGTTGCCATACCCTCGATGCTCCTTACTGGTCGCTTGATTTGGGTTTACCCACTGTGGTTGAAACCGAATTCAAATCGCCCGTTCCCGACACCGGGTTCATTTCCGATCAGGCTGTTATCCGCTGGGATTTTCCTGCGCGAGGAAACAAAGCGCCGGTGACGATGCGTTGGTACGAAGGCGGACTCAAACCTGAAATTCGTCCGGAATGGAAAGTGGAGAAACTGGCCGGCAGCGGTATGATCATGGTTGGCGACAAGCATTGCCTCGTCACAGGCGGACGACCCAACGATCCCCGGCTGCTCATGCCCATGGCCGAATGGGAGGCCTTTAAACCGAATCTGCCCGCACAGACCATCCCGCGGACCTTCCAGGAGAACCCGCAGCGCGAATGGGCGGAAGCCATCAAACACGGAACAGTGTGCGGTTCCAATTTCGATTATGCCACCGGGCTGGTGGAGATGGCGCTCACCGGCGTTTTGGCGCAAAGGTTCAATACCCGCATTGAATACGATGCCAAGAACATGAAAGTGACCAACCATCCTGAAATGGATGTCTATATCAAAGAACCGGCAAGGGCAGGGTTTTCGTATGGAGAGAATCTATAGTAAAATTATTACGGGAGAACCAGGATCGTCCTGAAAACAGTATAATCAGAATCAAAAAAAAATAGGCATTCCGGATCAACCCTGCATGAAGATGCATCCCAAAGAGCGATATTAGCGGCTGGGGATTCTCTCTTTACCTCTTTTTTTTGCAAAATATTCCTTTATCTGCTCGTGGGTCATATTAGAAATCTCTCCGCTGATTCTATCCCGTTCCTGTCTCATAAATTTGACAGAGTCAAATTCCTTCTTAATTGTCGTTTTCATAATCAATTAAATCTAAAGGTGAACGAATCTCAATAGTCGGATAACCTGTTTTTAAATTTACGGAATTATATCCACGAATCCTGCTGAGATTTACAATGTGTTTGAAATTCCAGCTAACCAAAACATCCGCCCTGTTTATGGTAGCCAAGGCAAGTTGAATCCCTGCCTGTCCATCTGTTCAAAGAGTTCTATGGTGGTCATTTCAAATTCCGAATCGAAATAACCACTAAAAACTGAAGTGTCGATGTAATACCTTTTTATCATTTGTTTTCTTCTGTTCCAGCAAAGATAATCTCTTCTGCTCAGATGTAATTACTGTACATGCAAACTTTTGAGTACTTTTAATTTTTATAGATCTAGTTTATCCAAACGCTGAAATATCTTGTTATTTTAGCCACTTTTAAACACAATGCCTGGATTCAAAAAGTAAATAAGATGAAAATATTGACGATGCTTCTGCTCCTGTTGTTGATCGCTGCGCAAAATTCTTTTGCCCAAACCCAAAAAATCAAACAGGAAAAACTGACCCAATTTCAGCTTCAATCTTCCGATTTAATTCAGTCGTCCGGTGAAGTAATCTCTACTTCTGCCTACCATTCCAATGTCTACTGGCTTCCTGTTAAGGTTCCCTGCACGGTACTGACGGGGCTGGTGGCCAACCGCATCTACCCCGATCCCTATTCTGGCATGAACAACATGCTGATCCCCGATGCTTCGGATGAGTTCAACAAGACCTACAACCTGGAGCAGTACAGCCACCTTCCAAATCTTCCCAATCCCTGGAAAAAACCTTACTGGTACCGCACCACTTTCAAGGTTCCGGATGCCGACAAAGGGCGCCACTTCCAACTGATATTCAAAGGGATCAACTACAGGGCGGCCGTGTGGATCAATGGCAAACAGCTGGCCGATTCAACCCAAATGGCAGGCATGTTCGCCGAATATAGCTTTGATGTTAGCAAAACGATCGTCGCAGGGGCAGAAAATGTGCTGGCCGTGAAAATTTACCCCCTCGACTTTCCCGGGTTACCGGCCAAAGAGCAGCTGAAGGCATTTGACGACTTTTTTGAAAACGGAGGCCCTACCGGGGATATCGGTAAAAATGTGACCATGGTCTGTTCTGTTGGATGGGATTGGGTTCCCCCAACCCGCGACCGGAACATGGGAATCTGGCAACCGGTTCTTCTCCGCACCTCCGGCGATGTGACCATTGTGCAACCACAAATCATCACGGATTTGCCCAACCTTCCTGATACGACGGCTGCCAAACTCTCGCTGAACCTCAATCTTTCAAACAGCGGTTCAACCGGCAGCAAAGGAGTTTTGAATGTCTCGATTACTCCCGAAAATTTTACCGGCGTTCCTGTCCAGTTTTCCAAAGAAGTAGCGATTGCCGCCGGAGCACAAACCAGTGTTGCCCTGAACAGTGGAAACACCAGTCAGCTTCTTTTCAAGCAGCCCCGTTTGTGGTGGCCCAACGGATACGGTAATCCTAATTTGTACCGCATCCGGCTCAAATATGAAACCGGTGGCATCTGTACCGACGACACCTCATTCGTTTTCGGGATCCGCACCGTCAGTACAAAAGCTGAGGAGGTTCCCGGTAAATTCCTGCGCCGCGAATTCTCCGTTAACGGACGCAGGATCCAGTTAACCGGAGGCGCATGGGTGCCCGACATGATGCTGAACCGCGATTCGGCCAGGTACGACGCGGAGTTGCACCTTTGCCGGAATTCGAACATCAACCTGGTCAGGATCTGGGGAGGAGGCGTTACACCGCCCGATGCCTTCTTTGATTCGGCCGATCGTTACGGATTGTTGGTATGGTCTGATTTCTGGGTGACCGGAGATACCCACGGCGAATTCAAGGGATCCACCGAATGGCCGCTGCAACCCGAAATCTTTGTCAAAAATGTGATCAGCACCATCTACCGGATTAGAAACCACGCTAGCCTGCTGCTTTGGACCGGAGGAAATGAAGGACACATCAGGAAAGATGTTTATGCCACCATGCGCGAGAATGTGATCAAACTCGATGGTACCAGGCCGTTTATCCCCTGTTCTTCAGGTTTTGCTAAATTACCTGCCGGTTTCGGCGGTGCCTGGCCCGACAACAAGGCATCCGGTGTCTACAGCAGCGGACCTTATACCTGGCAGGATTCGAAAGAGTATTACCGGTTGGCCGACAATGCCAAGGACTGGGTATTTAAGGATGAAACCGGATTGCCCTCACAACCGCCCTACAACTCCCTCATCAAGATAATCCCCAACCTGGTCTGGGATACCAAATTGCCCTTCCCGGTTAACAACTCCTGGGGTTACCACGATGCAGCCACAGGTAATGGCAAATACGATGCTTACTATTACACCATGGAGAAAAGGTATGGAAAACCTGTGTCGATGGAAGATTTCTCCGACAAGATGCAGATGATGAATGCCACGGGCTATCAGGGTACTTTTGAAGCAGCTGGCCACCGGCTGAACGACATTGGCGGCATCATGCTATGGAAACTCAATGCCGCATTCCCCAGTGTAGTCTGGCAGGTCTACGACTGGTACCTCGAACCCAATGCGGGTTATTATTTCATGCAGAACAGCTGCGAACCGGTTCATGTGCAGTTAAATCCACTCGACCATGTTGTCTCAGTATTAAACAGAACCTACCGGGATGTTCCCAATCTGACAGTTGATGCTGATATTTTCGGCCTGGATTCTAAACTACTGGCGCACCAGAGCGCCAAAGTTTCCCTCGCTTCATCTGATGTCAAAGAGAGCCTCTCGCTGGCAAATGTGTTGGCAGGTTCAAAAGAGGTGAACTTTGTCGTGCTAAACCTAAAAGATGCCGGGGGCAATGTGATTTCCCACAATGCATACTGGCTTGCGGCCGACGACAACTATACCACGATGCAATCCATGCCACGCACGGAAGTCGCGACAACAGTACTAAAAAAGGAGCAAGTCAAGACAGAGACGGTTTGGAGCCTGAAATTCACCAACAACAGTAAGAAACTGGCTTTCTTTGTGAATCCTCGCCTCATGAAAGAGAACGAAGAGGTGCTTCCTGCCTATTGGTCGGCCAACTATTTTTCATTGGCGCCGGGCGAATCCATCACCTGCAAAGTGAGTGGCACTACAGCCGTATTGACCGGTAAAAAAACAGAGCTGTTGGTAAAAGGATGGAATGTGGAGGAACACTTGATTCCCCTGAAATAGAGCTACTTACTTTTGATACAACGAACAGAAAAGCCACTCTGGGTTCGGCCGTAGAATTTGTTGGCTGTGGCATCGCCTCTAAACAGCACACAGTACCATGCGTTATCATTAAAGGGTGTGGAACTCCACCAGTAACCGCTTTTGCCACTTGAACCGAAAGAACCTTTGTAGTTGCGATAGCCACATGGAATGGCAGAGAAACCGCTGGAGTTTGTTTCATTCTCATTTTCGTTACCGATCCAGCCGGTAGTTGCTTTCATCTCTTTGCCTGCAACCAACTCGCCGCCCAAAAAGTCGGTTAAAGCTCTCCATTCCTTGTCGGTGGGGACATGCCATCCTGCTGGACATAGTTTTCCTGTATGGACAGTGTACCAGTTGTAAACAGCCCCATACGTCGATTTGAAGGTTGCAGAATCATTTTCATACCAACTATAGGCACCCGTTTTGAGTTCGGACCATGCTTGATCGGTTACATTGGGAATGGCAGTCCCGTCATTGTATTTGGTAGTTCTAAGATTTTCTGTCATCCAGGTCTGGCCGCCGATGGCTACAGTGGAATATACATTCCCATCTATGTCGCTCACGTTTCCGCTTTTACCGGATTTGGTTCCACTTCCACAACTTACAATTAAAAATATTCCAGCCAAGATTGAGAAAAGGATCTTAATAGTCTTCATATTTCGGGGAGCTTTTTTTTGCCCCGCAAAACTAGAAACATTATTCAAGAATATATAAGAATACTCTGTTAACAAACTGTAAATATTCTCGTATTCCATCATCCAATGTAACCTGAACTGCACAACCAAATAGCAGATATGCTATGAATTATCCCGTTTGTGCTTCCAGCGCTTGTGTGACCAGAGCCAATTTTCAGGCTGTTCGATGATTTGCTGTTCCAAAAGGACATTGCAGGTATCGGTAATTGCATATTGTGGAAGCGTTTTAGCCTTGTCGGTGACCAGCCTGAATTCGGTTTCGTAATATCCCCGTTTTACTTTTCTTGAGTAGAGGAACAGGACAACCGCATCCAGTTTTTGGGCAATCTTTTCGGCTCCCAATACCACCGGAGTATCCTGGTTCAGGAAAGTAATCCAGTGCTTGATCTCGTAAATACGCGGAGTCTGGTCAAACAAAAAGGCCGACATCGATGGAATTCCCTGTCGGTGGTCGTCGTACAGTTGTTTAAAAGTATCCGCCCTTTCCAGTGGAATGGCGCCAAATCTGTTTCTGAGATTACTGTAAAAGCGTTCGAAGCTAGGATTTTTGATCTTTTTATACACAGCATACAGCCGGTGGTTGGAATAGAGCGGCAGATTGCAGAACCACTCCCAGTTGTTGTAATGGCCAAAAAAGGCGAGTACCTGTCTGCCCTCGGCAAGATATCCGTTCAGCAACTCCGGATTGAGATAGACCACTCTCTTTTTCATCTCTTTCTCAGAACTCCAGTCGAAGTAAAGCGTTTCAAAAATAGTGTCGCAAAAATGGCTGTAGAACTTTTTGGCAATCAGCTCCCGCTCCTTCCCGCTCTTATCAGGAAATGAGTTGGCCAGATTCGTGGTCACCACATTCCTGCGATAGCGGATGATGTAATAAGCAACATAATAAAAGAGATCGGAAACCAGATATTGAACCCAAAGAGGAAGCCGTTGAAGCAACCAGGTAGATGCCCTGAGCAGATAGTATCCTGTTTTCCCCATGGAAGCGATGGATCTGTTTTCAGCTGATAAGCGACAAATCAGAGGTTCCGTAATCTGAATTATCTGTTTACCAAAATTCTGTGCAAAGGAAGATAAATTTCTTCGAAATAGAAACTTTTGTCATTCACCGCCCTCTTTCCCATATTTTCTTTGCAGATAAAGGAAGACCGGAATGCCGGCCAGTATAA
>JAVHPO010000249.1:0-2615 GCA_036170635.1 Prolixibacteraceae bacterium
ATTCGGTTTTGTCGTAGCAGAATGAATTTTTAATGTACCATGTTTTAACCAGCGAATCCAGTTTGTCGGATACCAGCATGTTCAGGCTTTCATTGATAGCCTTGTCGGCCATCTTGTTGCCCAATGAGTCGGTACCCCAAATCTTTTGTTCTTCGTCTGCAGTGAGATGCTTTGCCGGAACTTGCGACTGTGCACCCAAACAGAGTGCAAGAAAACTGAGGATTAAAATATTGAACTTCATTCTCATGGTACAAACTTAGTTAAAAATTAAAAGCGACATTGAGACCGATCACTTGAGGGCCTATGCCGAAATTTATTGGCATTGGCTCAATGTGCATGCTCAGACTATCGCTGATATCGAAATCAGACAGATTTGCATCAACGCTAGCATCGATAATGCTTAAAACATGCAGGGCTGCGATGGCAATCACGCTCATATCCCTGTTTCTGCGGTAGTAATCCTTTCCTCCCTTCAATTGTGTTTTAAAACTATCAAAATGGGAGGGATTGATATTTAAATCCCAGTAGGGGATTTTAAACAATTCGTTCAGGTAGTCTTTATCAACTTTGCTCATCTGACCAACTGCCTGATACTTAGCTATGGTTTTGTAAGCATTGAAATAGTCATTGTAGTTGTTGCTGTTCCAACCAAGCACATAAATCAATCCTACATAACCACCGTAAACGATAGGAAGTTTCCAGTATTTCCCATTGTAGACCTGTCCCAAACCGGGAAACAGTGCAGCATATATCGATGCCTTCTTTGGCGAATATACTTTTTTTTGTTGTGAAACGGAAATTTTGAGACTGTCTTTTGGGACAGAAATCTCCTGTGCCTCCAGATTGAAACAAAGAAGAGCCAAAATAATCGTAACAATAATCCCTTTCAAACAAATTTTCAAAACAGCTTAATTTTCTGATTATGAGTTTAGTCTGTCAAATATTCCAATAATTCGTTCCAAATCTTTTGAATCTTTGAAAGGTATCTCAATTTTCCCTTTGTATTGATCGTTAATTTTTAGTCCGATGTTACTACTGAAATATTTGCCAAGATGTTTCTTCAAATCATTGAATTGATCTGTCATGGTGGTATCTTTTTTGGAAGCGGAAGTTGCCTCTTCCTCTGTTGCACTAAGCTTACGGACGATATCTTCTGTTTTGCGCACGGAGAAATCATACTTCACAACCTGACGGTAGACCATCACCTGTGTTTCGGAATCGTTGATGTTGATCAGTGCACGTGCATGGCCCATGGTGATCTCCTGTTCCCTGATCGCTTTCTGGATGACGGCTGGCAATCTCAGGAGCCTTAGATAGTTGGATATGGTAGATCTTTTTTTCCCAACCCGGTCGCTGAGGCTCTCCTGGGTTAGTTTGCACTCTTCCATCAGGCGCTGGTAACTCAGGGCAACTTCAATCGCATCCAGGTCTTCGCGCTGAATATTTTCTACAAGGGCAAGCTCTAGCATGGCTTCATCGCCAGCCTCTCTGACAAATGCAGGAACCTTGGTTAATCCGGCCAGCTTGGACGCCCTGAAACGTCTTTCGCCAGCAATGATCTGGTACCTTCTGTCGCTGATTTTTCGAAGGGTAATTGGCTGAATAATACCTACTTCCCTGATGGATGCGGCCAGTTCGTTAAGCGCCTCTTCGTCGAAGTGAACGCGTGGCTGAAATGGATTGGCTTCAATTTCAGAAATCAGAATCTCATTGGATGCAGGAATCTGTTCACGAGGCATGTTGGAATCATCTATCAGGGCACCTAAACCTCTGCCCAATGCATTGCGTTTTTGCATAATACTTCAAAATTCTGTTAGTGTCAGACAATCTCTTTTTGATCCATTTTCGTCATCTTGTTCTTTTGCAGCAATTCCCTGGCAAGATTCAGATAACTCTGCGCTCCTTTTGAACTGATGTCGTAGGATACAACCGGAAGGCCATAACTTGGAGCTTCCGACAAACGTATGTTTCTCGTAATCAGACTATCGAAAACCATCTCCTGGAAATGTTTCTTCACCTCATCATGAACCTGGTTGGAGAGGTTGAGTCTCGAGTCGTACATGGTAAGCAAAAATCCTTCAATTTGTAATTCCGGATTTAGCCTGTTTTGTATTATCTTAATGGTATTCAGAAGTTTGCCAAGTCCTTCCAGGGCGAAATATTCGCATTGTACAGGAATAATGACGGAATCAGCGGCTGTCAGCGCGTTGACGGTGATCAATCCAAGAGATGGAGAACAATCTATGAGAATGAAATCATAGTCAATGCGGATTTTTTCGATTACCTGTTTCAGAACCTTTTCGCGATTGGGCATGTTTAGCATTTCGATCTCAGCCCCTACCAGGTCGATGTGAGAAGGAATCAGATCGAATCCTGGGGTATTGGTATTCAGTATGATATTCCTGGGATCAATGTCGTCAACTACACATTCGTAAATGCTGGTTTTGACATTGCGCACATCGAAGCCTACCCCGGAGGTCGCATTGGCCTGCGGATCGGCATCAATGAGGAGTACTTTATATTCCAAAACTGCTAAACTCGCCGCCAGATTAATGGCTGTAGTAGTCTTTCCTACACCACCTTTCATATTTATAAGACTTATTACTTTCATATAG
>JAVHPO010000250.1:0-13087 GCA_036170635.1 Prolixibacteraceae bacterium
CAAAGGTAGGCTCGCAGGGCTAAGGGAAAAAGATGGTGTTATTAGGGTGCATACGTTTATGTATTTTTTTTCCAATGGTAGTATGGGAATTTTTTTGAGCAGCCAAGTGTTCCGCGATAAGTTCAGCAGTAAAACGGCTTAACGTATCGCTGTCCGTGAAAACAGTTTGTGTGTTATTTTGTGCTTTATAACCTGGCCCCCCGGCCTTGCCAACGACGATAAAGGTTCCTTCGCCCGAACTTGACCAATTTGTCGAACCCTCTGCACCAACCTTGCCATCAGCTACAAAACCCTTGGTATGGGAAATTTGGTTTGTTGCCGAGCTCCCAACTACAAAATGCGTGTTAAAAGCAGCCAGATTGTTTGTTTTATCCGCATCCAGTAAAGCTTTCTCATGAACGCCTCCAGCTTGGCTGGAATCCAAGGTAATTAACATTGTTATATTTGGATCCAGGGCTTTAGCCATAAGAATGGAGTTTAACTCATCGTCATCAAAACCAAACATATTTAGGTAGAGGGAAACACTGCAACGTGAAAGAACATGTTTTAGAATGTCATGTACGTCATCCCTGCCTACGTAAAAAAGATGAAAATCTTTACTTGCATCAGATGAAAATGATTTTTAAAGAGTGTATTGCTGAAGATCTAACAGGCTGAATGTCTGAAGACTCTGTGAAGCTGTGCCAAGGGCATTGCTTGAGCTTTGTTGTGCATTTTCCATTTCAGTTTAAATTTAAGGGATTAAACGATATTATAATCGTTATTACGTAAAGCATTATTGCTCGTTTCATGTAAGTTATATACTCCCAACACCGTTATTAAGCTTTAATGACTATTTTTATATAATTTATCATGGCCCATGGTATTGTTGTTAACGTAATGGGCATAAATACAATGAACAGATTTTGATTTATAAAATCAATAATATATACAACCAATACAACCAAAATCACAACAGATGAAATCGAACAGACGCAATTTTTTTAGGCAGTCATTTGTCTCAGCTTCTGGCTTAGCAGCAGCAACTATTTTGCCAGCCGAACTATTTGGGCAAGGCCTCTATAGTACGAACCGGCCCGAAGAGATCATATTACAACAGGAGAGACGTTCGGCCCCAAAAGACTCTATCCGATTTTCCGTCGTTGGAATCAATCACAATCATATTTTGGGTATGGTTGATTCGCTGATAGCTGGAGGCGGACAATTGGTTGCTGTCTTTTCCAAAGAGCCTGAATTGTTGCCGGATTTTACCAAACGCTATCCAAATGTTAAAGTTGCGAGAAGTGAAGCAGAAATTCTGGAAGACAATTCCATCCAATTGGTAGCCAGTGCTGCTATCCCTGTTGACAGGGCGCCACTTGGCATACGAGTCATGCAGTCAGGAAAGGATTTTATGACCGATAAGCCGGGAATAGTGACTTTTGATCAATTTAAGGAAGTGAAAAAGGTTCAGAAAAAAACGAACCGTATTTATTCAATCGTTTACAGTGAACGGTTAGGCAATCCAGCATCTGTGATGGCCGGAGAGCTAATTTTGTCCGGGGCTATCGGGAAAGTGGTTCAAACTATTGGAATTGGACCTCACCGAATGAGGCCTAAAACCCGTCCCGACTGGTTTTTTTATCCTGAAAAGGCAGGTGGAATCTTGTGTGACATTGGCTCACATCAGTGCGATCAGTTTCTCTTTTACACCAACTCCAAACAAGCAGAGGTTAGTTTTTCGCAGGTAGGAAATTTCAACAATCCTAAATATCCCCAATATTCTGATTTTGGTGATATGAGTGTGCGCAGTCCCCATGCTACGGGTTACATTCGTATCGACTGGTTCACGCCTGAAGGCCTCAACATGTGGGGGGATGGCCGAACCTTTATTTTAGGCACCGAAGGATATATTGAAATGCGAAAGTATATTGATATTTCGGGGCGCAAAGGGGGTAATCATCTCTTTTTGGTCAACCAAAAAGAGACAAAGTATTACGATTGCTCTCAGGTATATATGCCCTATGGCGAACAACTTGTAAGCGATGTGGTTAACCGTACCGAAACCGCCATGTCACAGGATCATTGTTTTCTTGCCACTGAATTGGCTTTGACCGCTCAAAAAATAGCATATAAACTAAATGTATTTGATCATAGATGACCCATGAATGCTTGAAAACCAGAATCAAACCGGATACTCTCGAAACTTTAGAATCTGGAATAATATCTTTGAGTATGAAAAAATTAATCGTTGTCTCTGCATTGATCCTTGGTCTATGCGGCATTGGGAAAGCTCAGGATTTGTTACCTGTTCGTGGCTTCTGCATTGCGGCACCCGACTCCCGGAATCTCGACAATTTTGTGAAATTTATTGATGAAGAACTTGCTTCACGAAAGGTGAATGTGTTGGTTGTGCGAATCGATTACAATTATCAGTTCGAAAGTCATCCTGAGTTGCGCGCCAAAGATTGCCTGACCAAAGCCGATGTTAAAAAAATGGTTGATGTGTGCAAAAAGCACAGTATTCGATTAATTCCGCAAATCAACCTGTTGGGGCATCAGTCGTGGGCCGGGAAGCTGGGGAATTTGCTTGAAGTGTATCCGGAGTTTGACGAAACGCCAAACGTAAAAATGCCGGAAAAATATGTGTGGCCGAATGCTGATGGCCTTTACTGTAAAAGTTATTGCCCTCTGCATCCGGGTGTTCATAAAGTGGTGTTCGAACTGATGGATGAAATTTGTGACGCCTTTGAATCGGATGCCTATCATGCCGGGATGGATGAGGTTTTTTATATCGGCGATGACAAATGTCCACGTTGCTCAGGTCGCGATAAAGCTGAACTCTTTTCAGGAGAGGTAAATGCTATCCGGAATCATCTGGCTTTGAAAAACCGTCAATTGTGGATTTGGGGTGACCGTTTGATCGATGGCAAAACTACCGGGATGGGGATGTGGGAGGCCAGTATGAATAATACGTATCGTGCCATTGACCTGATTGCAAAAGATGTGATGATTTGTGACTGGCATTACGAACGTCCGAACCAGACCCCGGTTTTGTTTGCCATGAAAGGACTTTCTGTAGTGACCTGTCCGTGGAAAAATGGTGAAAATGCCATTGTTCAGGCGCAGGATATGAAACGATTTCGGAAAAATGCCACCCGGGAACTGAAAGATCGGTACCAGGGAATGATGCAAACTGTCTGGAGCGGAAATTCTTCTTTCCTGGATGAATTCTACAGCAAAAAACCGGCCGGTGCCAAAAGTGAATCAGCTTGTTTTAAAGCTCTTTTTAAGGAGATTAATAAAGATGCAAATTTTTAATACTTTTGCTATATGAATCTGATTGAGAGCAATATTGACAATGTCCGCACCTTGTGCAAGTCGCATAAAGTACAAAGACTGTTCGTTTTTGGATCAGTTTTATCTGACAGATTTCAAAAGGACAGTGACATTGACATGATTGTTGATTTTCAAGGGGTAGAATTGTATGATTATGCCGACAACTATTTTGATTTTAAAGAGTCGTTGGAAAATCTTTTTAAGCGGGAAGTGGATCTTCTGGAGGACAAGGCAATAAAAAATCCATATCTCAGAGAATCAATCGATTCAAGTAAACGACTTGTTTATGGATAGTGAAATTAAAACCTGGCTATTTGATATTTTGCAATCCATCAATGAGATAGAGAGCTATTTTGAAGGAAGGCCTAAACGGTTTGATGATTATATTACTGATATCAGAACCAAAAGAGCCGTTGAAAGGGACATTGAAATTATCGGTGAAGCGGTTAATCGCATACGCAAAAAGGACCAAGATTTCAAATTAGAGAACGCTCAAAAAATCATTGGCAACCACCTTGCATCGGTTATTTTGGAATTATGAAATTGGGACATATGTATTTAATATTAAAGTAATTGTGAAGAAATCAAGTAAACTACGCAAAACGGATATTTAAATCGGTACCAATAATTTAGCGATCCATTTAAAGGTAAAAACAAATGTAGTTATATTTATCTTCTCCTGAATCTGGCAATTACTTTGATATTTGTTAATTGGTGACTCTTAAGATAGAAAAGTGTTATTTTATACCATAACTGATTTGAGATATTTTCAAATTTATGGGGAATTTAATAAGCAGAGAAAATCATAAATTGATAAACTTTAAGATAAACCGGTTCTCACCAACCTCCTGACTATCCCCGGACAAAACGAGCAACCATTCCGTGTTTTGTACCCATTTTGGTTCAATTGACGGGAAATCTCCGAGTAGTTAACCTGTCCGTACTTTATTTGGTAATGTTCTATGTAGGTGATTGCCCGTCGCCAATTTTCGTTATCCAATTGATACTGTCTGATGATCAGAACTTGACGCAGCCTCAGAATTTTTTAGCGGATCCAATTACATGCCGCTATTTAAAGATTTGCCAGGCACCATTTGTATCAGGATATTTTCAGGTTATGGGACATCAGAATAAAAGCGTTAACTTTTTTTCTACAAGTTCCTTGATGGAGATCGCTAATCTTTTATGCTCCAGAGTTTCTTCGTAGTAGGTAAATATAAATTTCCGGGATATCGGATGTCTACCCCATAATCATTTAAATCTCGTGGATCAATCTCTGAAAAATCCGAATCAATTTCAGAACATTCGGCAAGGAGATACTCTATGTTGTGGGTTTTCTTTATCTCAATCCCATTGGCAATTAGAAAAACCTTCAAATATTTCTCTACTACCTGCTGGCAATGGAAGCAAACAGCAGAAGTAGCCACAATTTCAAATTCAGTGAGTTTCTCAATTACAACAAAATCGACAGCGGCTTTGGAGATCCATTGTTGTAGGTAACTACGTGTTGCCTCGTTCATACCACAATACCTTCTTTAAAAACCTGATGGACAATATGCCCGATAATCTCATTATTTATGTCGGCTTCGGCTTTACTTTGTATGATAATGTCAGCAGGAATTTTATTAGTGGCGAGTTTCTTTCTGAGAAATGATTTAATTTGCCGGATCTCCTTCTCGTCGTGAGATTCAGGTGTGATGATCATAAAGTCGAAATCACTTTCGTTGGAATGGTCACGTCGGGCTCTTGACCCAAAAAGTAGAATGGTACTCTCAGGTAGAAGTTCAGCAACTGAAGTTTTGATGACCTGCAAAGCAAGTTCTTCATTCAGAATGATCATGCCTTTTTCTTTCAAAGGTAAAAAAATTTAATTTTAGTTTAGAAAAATATTCCGATGAAGAAAGCGATTTGATTTTTTCAGACAAGATTGTATAGAATAAGGGGTAGTTGCAACCTTTTCGTTCACAACCCCGATCCGTATTTTGACCAACGCCGTCAAGGTTTTCGAAAGTGGGAAACAAAAAAAGAGGTCGAAAATTATTTCAAGTACATTGAAATAAAACGAATTAGTGACATTATGGTCAATTTTGGATTTTCCTGTTTTTCCCGAGAAGAATATTTTTAATCATATTTTGAAAGAAGGAACGACCACTGCCGGATTGGATGATCTTTTGCAAGAACAACCTGCTCTTCTGCTTTTTGATGAATTGTTCAACCTTAACTGCATCCCCTCTTTCCTCGCTTACATTGGCTGAAAAGCACAATTCCCAGGGAATATATTTAGCGGTATATTTAGAATTGATGGTAGGATGATTGTGATCATGTACTCTTTTCTGGAGGTCAGAAGTTTGACCAACGTAATATTTGTCAGCTTTTTCAGAATAAAGGATGTAAATTGAGTACGGCATTTCTTGAATAGCAGAAAAATAGGCCACTTTATTTGTCTATACAAGTTAACCAAAAAATGTCATAAAACAAAAAAGGGGTTGAAATCGATCGATTTCAACCCCTTTAAGCTCCTCAGGTAGGACTTGAACCTACGACCTACGGATTAACAGTCCGCCGCTCTAACCAACTGAGCTACTAAGGAATAATATTTTTATGTTTTTAGAAGAATGATACTTTAGCAGACCTACGGATTAATCCCGATGCCTCGGGACCGCTCTAATCCCGAATTCTCGGGAAGCTACTAAGGAGTTTATTTGCTTCAGTAAATTTTCTAAAGCGTTGCAAAAATAACACCTTTTTCATAAAATGGAAATATATTTGCATTAAATCATGTAAATAAATAACCACCATGGGCTATTCGAAGATATTGGGGATTGGAAACGCATTGGTCGACATCATAACGATGTTGGATAATGACAAGATTATTAAATCATTAAACCTTCCAAAGGGAAGTATGACATTGGTCGATCGTGAGATGTCAGAGAGGGTGCAGCTAGAGATTGAGGACGAAAAAAGAGTTTTGGTAACGGGTGGATCCGTTGCCAATGCCATCAATGGCGTTGCCAACCTGGGTGTTCCGTGCGGATTCCTCGGAACTGTCGGCAAAGATGAATTGGGGAAACTGTTCGAAGGGGAACAAATTGGCCAGGGAATTAAACCTTTGCTTATCCACTCAGACCTTCCAACCGGACGTGCAGTTGGTCTTGTTGAACCTGACGGGGAACGCACCTTTGCTACTTACCTCGGTGCAGCATCGGAACTTCATCCTGATGACATTACTCCGGAAAGATTAAAAGGCTTCGATATTTTCTTTGTGGAAGGATACCTTGTCTACAACCATGCCCTGATCATGGCAGCAGCCGTTGCAGCTAAAAATGCAGGACTCACCATCGCGCTCGACCTGGCCAGCTACAATGTGGTTGAGGCCAACCGGGAAATTCTGAACGAATTGGTTGATAACTATGTCGACATTGTCTTTGCCAATGAAGAGGAGGCAAAAGCTTTTACCGGCGTGGAACCGTTGGAGGCTGTAAGAAATCTGGCCCATCGTTGCGATATCGCTGTGGTGAAAGTGGGGAAGGAGGGTGCCTATATTCAGCAGGGAGCTAATCTTCACAAGATACCAGCCGCCGGAGATCTGGTCGTTGACACCACCGGCGCCGGCGACTTCTTCGCTGCCGGATTCCTTTCCGGGATTGCCAAGGGATACGATTTGGAGAAAAGCGGGAAACTGGGAGCACTGCTCGCTTCACGGGTTATCCGGGTACCCGGGGCAAAACTACCAGAAGAAGAGTGGGTCGGAATACGGAAAATCGAGGATTCACTCTAATTAAATATTACACAGAGTTACACAGAGGAGCACAGAGTTACACAGAGTAAATCAGAAAAACTCAGGATTAGAAGTGAAGAAATTATAACACGATTTTATTTTTTATTTTCTCCGTGGTTCTCTGTGCTCCTCCGTGTAACTCTGTGTATCATTGTAAAAAGAACAAATATATGGCAAAGATTAACTGGAAGCCTGGCAATATGATCTACCCGCTGCCTGCGGCACTGATCAGTTGTGGCTCCACCCCCGAAGAGCACAACCTGATTACTGTCTCCTGGCTGGGAACCATCTGCACCGACCCGCCGATGTGCTACATCTCAGTCAGACCCAGCAGGCACTCCTCGGGCATCATCAAAAGGACCGGAGAGTTTGTGATCAACCTTACAACCCAATCCATGGCCGAAGTCACCGACTGGTGCGGCGTTAAGTCGGGGCGCGATCTGGATAAGTTCAAAGAATGTGGCTTGACCCCGCTTCCGGCTACGGTCGTAAAATGTCCGATCGTGGCAGAATCGCCCATCAGCATCGAATGCAAAGTGGTTGAGGTCAAAGAGCTCGGCACACACGATATGTTCATCGCCAATGTGGTCAACATTGTGGCAGACGACCGGTACATTGATCCTGCTACCGGTGCCATGAGCCTCGAGAGCGCCGGGCTGATGGCCTACTCTCATGGTAATTATTATGGCATGGGCAAAAAGATCGGGAAGTTTGGCTGGAGCGTGATGAAAGAGAAGACGAAGAGGAGGTTGCTGAAATAATGGCACAATGCAGTAGGAGGGGGAGACTGGGGGGACTGGGAGACCAGGGGAGTGCGACTCCCAAATGACGCTCCCTGAGCCTGTCGAAGGTCCGAAATAAAAAGTCAAAAATTCGGTCCCTGAGCTTGTCCTAGGGCAGACTTGACCCCTAAATGATAAGTATAAAGATGGCAATTTAATTTTAAACTTCCTGACATAACCAAAAACCAAAAATGAAGAAACATTTATTTATCGGGATGATGATCCTGACCGGTTTAATTACAATAAATATGAAGAACGAAAATAAAATAAGCAACCCACTGCTGACGGAGTGGAAAACGGTGCATCAGACACCTCCGTTTAAAGAGATCAAACACGAGCATTTTGTGCCGGCCATCGACCAGCTTCTGGCTGAAGCCAAAACGGAGGTGGATGGAGTGATCAATAATCCTGAAGCACCTACGTTTAAGAATACCATCCGGGCACTGGAGGTTAGTGGTAAAAAGCTCTCAAGGGCTACCACGATACTCTTCAACCTGAACTCCGCTGAGACAGATGATACCATTCAGACGATTGCCAGGGAGGTCTCGCCCAAATTGTCGGCCTACCGAAACTATGTATCGCTGAACGAGAAACTTTTCCAAAGGGTGAAGACCGTTCACAGTCAGAAGGATCAACTGAAATTGAACCCTGAAGATCTCAAATTATTGGACGACAGTTACAAAGGATTTGTTAGAAGCGGTGCCAATCTGGAAGGAGCTTCCAAAATCCGTTTCGGTGAGATCAATACAGAGTTGTCGAAACTTTCCCTCAAGTTTGGAGAGAATGTTCTGGCTGAGACCAACTCCTATCAATTGCTGGTAACGGATAAAAAAGATCTGTCCGGTCTGCCGGAAGGTGAAATCGAGGCCGCGGCGCAACTGGCCAGGGCCAAAAAGAAAGAAGGCTGGATGTTCAATCTGCAGGGGCCTGTTTATATGTCCTTTATGAAATTTGCCGACAGCAAAAAACTGCGTGAAGAGCTATATAGGGCTAACAATTCGCGTGGTTTTCATTCAAATAGTAACAACAATGAAGAGATCATCCGCAACATCGTTAACCTGAGAATGGAGCGGGCAAAACTCCTGGGCTATCCCAATCATGCTGCTTTTGTACTTGAAGAACGGATGGCGGAGAGCCCGGATAAGGTCAATGCATTTTTAGAGCAGCTTCACACGGCCGCCAGACCTTTTGCATTGACAGATATGGCCGATGTAAAAGAATATGCGAGCTCCCATGGATTCAAGGATCAGCTGGATCGATGGGACTGGAGCTATTGGTCGGAAAAATTAAAAAATGAACGTTATGGTTTTGATGAGCAGGCCCTGAAACCCTATTTCAAACTCGAAAATGTGATCGGCGGGGTCTTTGAACTTGCTCACAGATTGTATGGAATAACTTTTAAGGAGAACAAGGCCATTCAGGTGTATCATCCGGATGTGAAGGCCTACGAGGTTTATGACAAGGATGGATCGTTCCTTTCTATTCTATACCTCGATTTCTTCCCCAGGGAAGGGAAAAGGGGGGGCGCCTGGATGACGGAGTACCGCTCCCAAAGCAAACTTGATGGCAAAAACGTACGTCCCATTGTCTCCATCGTAACAAATTTCACAAAACCGACGGATACCAAACCATCGCTGCTTACATTCTATGAAGTGACTACATTCCTGCACGAGTTTGGTCACGGACTTCATGGTATGTTTGCCAATACTGTTTACGAAGGGATGTCCGGAACGGCGGTCTACCGTGATTTTGTTGAATTGCCTTCTCAGATCATGGAGAACTGGGCGGTCGAAAAAGATTTTCTGGATATTTTTGCCACGAATTACCAAACCGGAGAGAAGATTCCGGCCGAGCTGGTGCAAAAGCTGCTTAAATCAAATAATTTTCAGGCAGGACCTATGATTGAACGTCAGCTGAGCCTGGGAATGAGCGACATGGCCTGGCATTCGATCTCGGAACCGATGACGGGAAGTGTTGCTGAATTTGAAAAGAAAGCAGTTGCTCCCACCGATCTCTTTCCTCCAATCGATGGATTCTGCATCAGTACTTCTTTCTCTCATATTTTTGCAGGGGGTTATGCTGCTGGTTATTACGGATACAAATGGGCTGAAGTACTGGATGCAGATGCTTTTTCAGTCTTCAGGAAAAACGGAATTTTTGACACAACTACAGCTGACTCCTTTCGCAAAAATATTCTCGAAAAAGGAGGAACTGCCCACCCGATGGTGTTGTACAAGGCTTTTCGCGGACAGGAACCCTCCATTACACCCCTTCTTGAAAGGGAAGGTTTGATCAAGAATTAATGTGAAAATTGGGAAATTGGGAAATGTGAAAATTTTCGCAATCAGTTTTTTCGCAATAATAATTTGTATGAGTTACTTGAGTAGCGTATTTTTGTAAAGTATCCCATCATTTTCACATTTCCCAATTTTCACATTGATCGTCATGGCTTCGAAATCATTAAAGAAATTTATCTATCTCTCGATCATAGCTGCGGTACTGACCATCAGCCTAAAGGGGATGGCCTATCTCCTGACAGGATCTATGGGATTGCTCTCTGATGCCCTGGAATCGTGCGTTAACCTGATAGCAGCGCTTTTTGCGCTGGTCATTCTGGCTGTCGCAGAGAAGCCGGCCGATGCCGAACATGCATTCGGCCATTCCAAAGCCGAGTATTTTTCGAGCGCCATTGAGGGAGGCCTCATTGTTTTGGCGGCTTTCAGTATTGTCTGGAGCGCCTATCCCGGATTGCTTGACCCGCAGCCGCTCGAAAACATGGGATTCGGTTTGTTGATCTCCCTAGCGGCCTCATTGATTAACCTGGGTGTTGCCATGGTATTGTTGCGTGAAGGGAAGAAGAGTCATTCCATTACCCTTACAGCAGACGGCAAGCACCTGATGACCGATGTCTGGACCTCGGTAGGTGTTTTGGCGGCTATTGCCATGGTAAAGCTGACAGGCTGGCTGATTTTGGATCCCATCATCGCCATGCTGGTAGCATTGAACATCATCTGGACGGGATACAGACTGATGCAGCAATCTGCCAGGGGGCTGATCGATACGGCAATTCCCAATTATGAGCGAGAGCAGATTGAGCAGATTTTCGATCAGTTCCGTCAGCCTGGGATCGAATTTCATTCATTGATGACCCGGCAAGCCGGTCAGCGGAAATTTATCTCGGTGCATATTCTTGTGCCCGGAGAGTGGACGGTGCAGCGGGGCCACGATCTGCTGGAGATCATCGAGGCAAAGGTGCGGGACCATTTCCCTATTCCTGTCACTGTTTTCACCCATCTGGAGCCGGTTGAAGACCCGGTCTCCCACAAAGACATTGGGATCGACAGGCTATAAGGGGATTCTGGTATTTTTTCTATTTTTGCACTTCACAAATGCGTTACCATGTTAGATAGGATCAAGGAACTTCAAAAGGAGATAGAAGAACGGGTTGTACAGTCGGCCGAGGAGCTGGAAGAGCTGAGAATCAAATACCTCAGTAAAAAAGGTGAGATCTCCAAATTGATGGAAGATTTTAGAAATGTATCAGCTGATCAGAAAAAAGAGATCGGAGCAGCCGTCAATACCTTGAAGAATTTTGCACTTGAGAAGATAAAAATACTAAAGGAGGGTTTGGAAGGGCAGAGTGTTGAAACCCAAAAATTGGATCTTTCCCTACCGGGGGATCCGATGAAGGCCGGTACCCGCCATCCTATTTCTATCGTGAAGAATGAGATGCTGGAGATCTTCAAACGACTTGGCTTTGTGGTTTCTGAAGGACCTGAAATCGAAGATGACTGGCATGTTTTCTCGGCGCTGAATTTTGCCGAGGAACATCCTGCACGAGACATGCAGGATACTTTCTTTATCCAGCGAAACCCCGATATCCTGTTGCGCACACATACTTCATCCGTTCAGGTGCATGACATGGAGACGATGAAGCCTCCCATCCGTACAGTAACTCCCGGACGGGTATTCCGCAATGAGGCGATCTCTTACCGGGCACACTGCATGTTTCACCAAATAGAAGGTTTGTACATTGACGAAAATGTCTCCTTTGCCGACCTGAAGCAGACGCTGCTCTATTTTGCCAAGGAGCTTTTCGGCGAAAAGACGGAGATCCGGATGCGCCCTTCTTACTTCCCCTTCACCGAACCTTCGGCCGAAGTGGATGTCTCGTGTTCAATCTGTGGTGGCAAGGGCTGTAACGTCTGTAAATACACCGGATGGCTCGAAATTCTTGGATGTGGCATGGTCGACCCCAATGTGCTGGAAGCATCCGGTATCGATAGTAAAAAGTACACTGGTTTTGCTTTTGGCATGGGCATCGAACGGATAGCGATGCTCAAATTTGGCATCAATGATTTAAGATTGTACTTTGAGAATGATGTGAGGTTTTTGAATCAGTTTGAAGCGGCGAACTAGAGCGAAGCTGTGGATTCGATCCTGTGTTAAAAATTTGGTTATGTTTTCAGTCCAAAACAAACTTTTTATTGTTACAGGAGCAAGTGGTGTACTCGGGACAGCCATCTCAGTCGCTCTGGCAAAAGCAGGAGCCAACCTGGCCATTTTAGGGCGTAACGAACAAAAGCTAAAAGTTACCTTAGAAAAAATAAAAGTTTTTGGCGGAATTCAGCTTGCATTTGCCTGTGATGTTCTTAAGGCAGAAGAACTCTCCAAAATCAATGGCTATATTTTGAAAGAGTTTACGGAGATAGACGGATTAATCAATGTGGCAGGTGGGGCGACTAAAGGGGCATCAACGAAAACTGAGTTTTTATATTCAGATACCCCTCTGAAGGATTCTTTTTTTGGAGTAAACCTGGCCGACTTTCAATATACCTCAGACTTAAATTTTATGGGAACGGTTATTCCATGTAAAATATTTGGTGAAGAAATGGCCCGGCAACAATCCGGCAACATTATCAATATCAGCTCGATGGGCGCCATTCAACCATTAAGCAAGTCGCCGGCCTACTCTGCCGGCAAAGCGGCAGTCAATAATTTTACCCAGTGGCTGGCAGTACACCTTTCTAAATCAAATATCCGGGTAAATGCCATAGCCCCGGGATTTATACTGACCGAACAGAATCGTTTTTTGCTTTTCGATGAAAAAACGGGTGAATTGACACCACGGGGGAAACGAATTGTTGATCATACGCCACTTGGAAAACTGGGCAATCCGGAAGATCTTGTTTCAACTATCTTCTGGCTG
>JAVHPO010000251.1:0-2601 GCA_036170635.1 Prolixibacteraceae bacterium
TTTTATAGGTCGAACTACCCATGTATCCTGCCCTTGCCAAATCAGGTCCGGTCCGTCGGGAACCCCACTGGAACGGGTGATCGTAAACGAATTCACCGATCTTGGAATACTCACCGTAACGATCTGTCTCGAAACGCAGCGGACGCACCTGCTGCGAGTGACAATTGTAACAGCCATTGGCTATATATATATCCCTTCCTGCTAGTTCAAGTGGCGTATAAGGGGTAACAGTTGAGATCGTCGGTATGTTGGACTGAACCTTCATCATAGGGATGATCTCTACGATACCACCTATGGAAAGGAGGATAAACGCGATAATGGCCAGACGTATGCCTTTTCTTTCCAACCAGCGGTGAGGTGTTTCGCCCGCTTCTGCCCTGGTTTCAGTATTGACAAGTGCAGGGGTTTCGGCCGCCTCGTTTGGTACAATGCTACCAACAGTGATTGTTTTGACCATGTTGACCAGGAAGAAAATATAACCGGTAAAGTATAGCAAACCCCCAAGTATCCGGATGTGGTACATCGGAAGGATGCGGCTGGTGGTTTCCATAAATATTGGATAGGCAAGTAAGCCATCCGGGGTGTACTCCCTAAGCATCAGCCATTGTGTAATTGCCGCCCAGTACAATGGAATTGCAAAAAGCAGAATTCCGAGTGTGGCAATCCAAAAGTGGGTATTGGCCAGCTTTTTGGAGTAAAGGGGAGTCTTGAAAAGCTTTGGAACCAGCCAGTAAAATACGCCGAAGATCATGCCCCCATTCCAGGCCATCCCGGCAATATGGGTATGGGCAATGGTCCAGTCGGTAAAGTGGCTGATGGCATTGACGCTCTTGAGCGACATCATTGGCCCTTCAAAAGTAGCCATACCGTAAGCTGTAATGGCAATTACCATGAATTTTAGTCCGGGATCTTCCCTGACCTTATCCCATGCACCGCGCAAGGTCATCAGACCGTTGACCATTCCACCCCATGAGGGGGCAATCAGCATGATGGAGAAAGTAACTCCCAAAGCCTGTACCCAGTCGGGCAGTGCATTGTACAAAAGATGGTGAGGTCCGGCCCACATGTACAAAAATATCAGGGACCAGAAATGGATGATCGAAAGTTGATAGGAATAAATGGGTCGGCCTGAAGCCTTTGGCAGGTAATAATACATCAGGCCCAAAAATGGGGTTGTCAGGAAAAAGGCTACGGCATTGTGTCCATACCACCACTGAACTATAGCATCTTGTGCCCCGGCATAGATGGGGTAGCTTTTAAGAAACGATACCGGCAGTTCGATGGAGTTGACTACGTGAAGGATGGTTACGCCGATGAAAGTGGCAAGATACCACCAGACGGCGGCATAGATGTGTTTTTCCCGACGTTTGACGACCGTCCCGATCATGTTTGCCCCAAAGCTGAGCCATGCTACTGCAATCAGAAGGTCAATTGGCCATTCGAGTTCGGCATACTCCTTACCGGTTGTAAATCCGGCAAGTAGCGTAACGGCAGCCAGCAAAATGATCAATTGCCACAGCCAGAAATGAATCTTTCCAAGCACATCATTGAACAATCGGGCTTTTAGTACCCTTTGCAATGAATAGTAAACGCCTGCAAACATGGCATTTCCGATGAAGGCGAAGATGACGGCATTGGTATGAAGCGGCCGGATCCTTCCAAATGAGGTGTACTCTATTCCAAGATTGAGGGCAGGAAAGGCCAGCTCAAGCGCGGCAACCAATCCCACCAACAGGGCCACGGCGCCCCACACCAGCGTTGCAAGAATAAAATTCCTTACAATCGCGTTGTCGTAGTTAAATTTTTGTACTTCCATAAGCGGTTTAAAATGAATTCTATAGGTTTGTTAATTTTTCATTTCTTCATCATCTTCATCGAACAAAATGCGAATCGATGGCGTGTAATTGTCATCGTATTGGCCGCTTTTAACAGCCCAAATAAACATGGCCAAAAAAATCAGGGCAGCAAACAGACTTACTCCTATCAAAATAAAAAGTATGTTCATGGATTGAAATTTTGGCTCTGAAACGTTGGCATTTTCAGAAGATCAAAATTAATAATAATTTTAAAATGCACTACAAATGTCTCTTTTTTGAAGCTTGGTTTGGGTGGTTTGCCATTGCAACCCCGGATCATCGTTTGGTGCATATTTAATGAAGAGAAAATTAACAAGATACATGAAAATATCAAGCATTTTTCCTGCATTTTTCTTCGCTTTTTGCAGCCATTTTAGTGGGGATGGCAGAAATTTAGAATCATTACAAATATCAAAACTTGTTTGTGAGCAGATCGAATCACCTTTGTTGCAAGGAACTGGAACAATCCGGTTTTTGGAGATCAGATATCCCGCTGAAAAATTCTGAATTTTTTGTAGACTTTTCCGCCAAATTTCTCCATCTCGGCCCTCACTTTGGTATTGTATTCCAGTTCGAGGTGGGAGTCCATCACGACCTTTCCGGCATCCCTGGCTGATTTGACCAGACTAAGCCCCATCCAGACATCCAGTCCGCGTCCCTGGTAGCGCGGGTCTATGGCTCCCAGAAGCAGGTTGATCTGTTTGGTCTTGCGTGCGGCTGCGAAAATTTGAAATATTCCGAAAGG
>JAVHPO010000252.1:0-4564 GCA_036170635.1 Prolixibacteraceae bacterium
CCCTGATTCTGCCTTTACATGCCGAACAAAACCAAACCGTAATTAAAGAGTACAAGACCCATTTCCCTGCCGATAAAATGCAATCGGTAAAAGATTGGTATATTTCTGTAAGACGTGAAAAACACATTTTGATTGTTGAGGACTCCGAACCTGCCATCATCCAGATGAAGGAGATGCTAACCTCTGAAGGGTTCAACATCTCTGTCGCCCAAAATGGCAAAGAGGCGCTGGAACAAATTGCCCTTAAGATTCCTGATGCCATGATTCTCGATCTGATGATGCCTGAGGTAGATGGTTTTGAGGTGTTGGAAAAAATCAGGGAGAAGAAGGAGACGGCCCAACTTCCGGTACTGATTCTCACCGCAAAATTTGTTACCAAAGAGGAATTAAAATTTTTAAAGCACAACCATGTTCACCAATTGATCCAAAAAGGTGATATCAACAAGACCCAGCTTCTGACAGCTTTGTCTGTTATGATTTCTGCAGGAATGCCTCAGGTCTCCAGGCAGGTAAAAAGAACTGATCCTCCTCCAAACAATGGCGATCCTGTAATTTTGGTCGTTGAGGACAATCCTGATAACATGCTAACAATTAAAGCCTTGTTGAATGGCAAATGCAAAATTATTGAGGCTTACGATGGTTTGAAAGGGATCGAATTGGCCAAAGAAAACCGACCAAGCCTCATATTGATGGACATCGCTTTGCCAGAAATGAACGGAATTGAGGTTTTACAGGAATTGCGTAAAATTGAATACTTGCATTCTACCAAGATTATCGCCGTTTCGGCAAGCGCCATGAAGGGAGACAGGGAACATTTTATTGATTGCGGATTTGATGATTATATCTCAAAACCCATTGATCATCAAATATTCGAACAAATTATAACCAAAGAATTAGGAATAATAAGTCGCATGTCATGATAAAAATTCTCGCGATAGACGACAACAATGACAACCTGATTAGTCTGAATGCCATCCTGAAAGATGCCATTGCTGATGTTGTTGTGTGGACTGCCCGGAATGGGCAGAAAGGAATTGAACTGGCCAAATCAGAAAATCCTGATGTCATTCTGCTCGACATTGTTATGCCCGGAATGGATGGTTTCGAAGTATGCACCATACTTAAAAAAGAGAAATTGGTACAGGATATTCCTGTCATCTTTTTAACAGCTCTAAAAGACAGGGAGAGCAGGATCAAAGCGCTTGAAATAGGGGCTGAAGGCTTTCTTGCAAAACCAATCGATGAAACTGAGTTGATTGCCCAGGTAAGGGCAATGGTAAAAATTAAGGCGGCAAATGAGCAAAAACGCGATGAAAGCCTGAACTTAAAAAGACAGGTCGACGAACGTACAACAGAGCTCCAAAAAACTGAAAATCATTACCGGGCCCTAATCGAGAAAGCCCCGGACGGTGTTGTTTTGATCAATGCCGAGGGTAAATTTCTATTCATCAGTCCTTCCGCATTAAAATTGTTTGGCTTTTCTGCTGATGAGCAGGGAGATATTCATCCGAACGATCTTATCCATCCTGATGATTTGCCAAGGGTGCTTGTCGAGTTGGAAAAAATATTGGAAAATCCCTTCTATACGCCCACTCTGCAGCACCGGTTCACGACTGCCGATGGTACCTACAAATGGATTGAAAGCACCTTCAGCAACCTGCTTGCCAATCCTGACATCAATGCCATTGTCATCAATTTCAGGGATATTAATGAGCGAAAAATAGCCGAAGACTTGCTGAAGGAGAGTGAGTATTTTTTCAAGGAGTCTCAACGTGCAGCAGCCGTTGGTTCTTACAATTTCAATCCGATCGAAAATTTCTGGACCTCCTCCGAAGTGCTTGATCATATCTTCGGTATTACTGACAAATATCCCCGATCACTGGAAGGGTGGCTTGAGATAGTCCATCCTGAAGATAAGGAGATGATGTCCAGGTATTTTGTGGAAGAGGTAGTTGCCAATCATAACTCGTTTAACAAAGAGTACCGCATTATCCGAAAGTCTGATGGCGAAACAAGATGGGTCCTGGGATTAGGGAACCTCAACATTGATGAGAATGGGAATGTGCTTTCAATGATGGGGACGATCCAGGATATTTCAGAACGAAAGGAGATTGAGAAGAAAATAAAATTGCTGGCATATTCTCTGGAGAGCATCAGCGAATGTGTCTCCATCACCGATAACAGCGACCTGATAATCTATGTAAATAAATCTTTTTTAACAACTTACGGCTACAGCTTGAACGAATTAATCGGGCAGCATACCAGTATTCTAAGACCGGATGATACACCATTCGAACATGTAAGGGATATTTTACCTGAGACTATTGATGGTGGTTGGCGCGGTGAAATCATGAACCGTAAGAAGGATGGAACGCTCTTTCCTATTTTACTCTCTACATCAATTATAAAGGACGATCACGATAATTCGATTGCGCTGATAGGTGTTGCCACGGATATTACAGATATGCGCAAATCCAGGCAGGAATTGATTGATGCCAAAGAGATGGCCGAGGGGAGCAACCGCCTTAAGTCAGCATTTTTGAACAACATGAGCCACGAAATACGGACCCCGATGAACCACATCATGGGCTTTTCGAGTTTGATGGCAGAAGCTCATGGTGAAGAAAAAGATGAATATGCGCGAATAATCCTTAACAGTTCTAATCAATTGCTGACACTGATTGAAAACGTGATACTTTTGTCGCGATTACAAAGCGAGAAACCTGAGGTAAATCAACAGCCCTTGGAGCCAGCTGATATAGTAACCAATCTTGGTGATAGGTTAAGACCCGAATGCCTTAGGAAAAATATCGCGCTTAAACTTAAAATCCCAAAAGATATTCCACATCTTTCCATCTTGTCAGACCACGAAAAAATCAAGCAAATCCTGATCAATCTGACATCCAATGCCATCAAATATACTGCAGAAGGATTGGTGGAAGTGGGCTATGAAGTTAAGCAAGACAATTTGACTTTTTATGTGAAAGATACCGGAATGGGAATTCCACTTTATGAACAGGATAAAATTTTTGATTCATTTTACCGCACTGACCTGGCAATATCAAAAGCAATTGGTGGCACCGGTCTCGGATTGAGCATCGTGAAAGAACTGGTAAGTTCGTTGAGCGGTACATGCTGGTTGGAGTCAGAGGTGGGAAGAGGATCCTGCTTCTATTTCTCCATTCCGATTGTTCGGACAAAAGAAGCGTTTGATATAGACAAATCAGCCCATAGCCCTCATCGAAAATTGAAAGATCTCTCCATTTTAATTGTTGATGACGAACAAATAAATTTCCTCTATCTCGAAATTTTACTCAAAAATAGCGTCAAAAAAATTGATCATGCTTTCAATGGCCAAGATGCTCTTGACAAAGTTGCAAATCAGTCTTACAACATGATTTTCATGGATTTAAAGATGCCTAACATGAATGGTTATGATGCAACAATTAAGATAAAACAAAGTTATCCGACTATTCCTATCATCGCCCAGACGGCCTATGCATCTATCGCAGACAGGGAAAAAGCCTTGCAGGCGGGATGTGATGATTTTATTGCCAAGCCCATCAAGAAAAATGCCCTGTTGGAGGTAATTCAAAAATATTGCTAAGATCATTGCCCTACATGAACAAAGTAACAGATTCACCTACAATAGGAAATGTCAAGATTCAAACACTTTTAGAGCATGTGAATGCCGGAGTGGTAATTCATGCGCCAGATACTTCCATCCTTTTGGCAAACAAGGAGGCTACAAGGATTCTAGGATTATCGATAGAACAGATGCAGGGAAAGAGAGCCATAGACCCGGAATGGCACTTTACTAATAAGGATGGACGTGAACTTTCTCAAGCGGAGTACCCCGTTGCAAGAGTCATCTCAACGTTGCATTCTTTCGAGAATATTGTAGGTGGGGTGTATAGGCCTAAATCCAAAGATAAGGTTTGGGTACAGGTAAATGGTTATCCGGAATTTGATAATCTGGGACAATTAAAATTTATTGTAATCACTTTTATCGATATAACCGCTCAGATTGAATCGCAAAAGGCCCTGATCGAAAGTGAAGCCATGTTTTCCAGTGTTTTTCAATACAGTCCGGGGATCATGATGATCACAACTTTGCACAAGGGAATTGTCCTGGAGACCAACCAAAATATCCAACAATCCGGCTATACGAGTGATGAAATAATAGGAAAATCCCTTATTGACATCAATTTCTGGAACGATTCAGGAGACAGGATTCGTTTCTACAAAATCCTGATAAATGAAGGTAAAATAGAAAATCTGGAAGCCAATTTTAGACGGAAGACTGGTGAAATATTTACCTGTCTGATTTCAGGCGAAATTATCAAATTTCGGGGTACTGAGTGTATTGTCAGCGTTATGATTGACATTTCAGATCGTAAAAATTCTGAAAAAGAAATGAATACCCTGTTTGAAATAGTTCATGGTGTTGTACATACATCAAATCTTTATGAACTTCTGAAACTGATTCATCAATCCTTAAAGAAGGTTTTGTATGCCGAAAATTGCTTCTTTGCGCTCTATGATGAAAATACCGGACTTTTCC
>JAVHPO010000252.1:4664-13047 GCA_036170635.1 Prolixibacteraceae bacterium
TTGTATGCCGAAAATTGCTTCTTTGCGCTCTATGATGAAAATACCGGACTTTTCCATTTTCCATACTTTGTTGATCAGTACGATGATTTTATCGAGCCTCGGGCATTGCTTAAAAGTTGTACCGCTTACGTTTTTCGTACCGGAAAATCGATGCTGATTCCACAGGAAGTATTTGAACAACTCTCGAAGCTCAATGAGGTTGAATTGGTCGGTTCCCCATCGCCCAGCTGGATTGGCGTCCCATTGAAAACATCTTCCCATACCATCGGTGTTTTGGTACTTCAGCATTACCAGGAGGTGAATATTTACAACAAGCACCATCTCAAATTTCTGGATTCCATCGGGGGCCAGGTTGCCAATGTCATTGAACGCAAAAGGGCTGAAGAGGAGCTGGCAAAATCCAACTCTTTGATCGCAGTCACACTCGAATCAACGGCTGATGGAATCCTTGTTGTGGATAGAAATGGAAAAATTACCAACTACAACCTGAAATTTGTTGAACTCTGGAAAATTCCTGAACCCATTCTCGCATCCGGAAAGGATCAAGAGTTACTTTCCTTCGTTCTGGAGCAATTAATAGATCCTGATGGATTTTTGAATAAAGTCATTGAATTGTACAACAATTACGAGGAGACTTCCACTGATTATATTGAATTCAAGGATGGCAGAACTTTTGAACGCTATTCCCAGTCACAAATCTTTAATGAAGAGTGTGTTGGTCGGGTATGGAGTTTCCGTGACATCACTATTCAAAAAAACACCCTGAACTCATTGCAGGAAAGTGAAGAACGATTGCGGGAGCTCAATGCAACAAAAGATAAATTCTTCTCTATCATTGCTCACGACTTGAAGAGCCCGTTTAACGGAATTCTCGGATTCAGCAATATATTGGCTGACCAAATCAAACAAAAAGACTATCAAAATATTGAAGAGTATGCCGAAATCATCCAATACTCCTCGCAAAAAGCCATTGATCTGTTGATTAACCTGGTCGACTGGTCACGCTCTCAATCCGGTCGAATGGATTTCAATCCCAAGGTAACAGATGTCAGCACCATCGTTCACGAAGTTTTTGATTTGTTAAAAATATCGGCATTACAAAAATCGATCCTCCTGACCAAGAAAATTGAGCCATTGATCATGGCATCAGTTGACAAAGAAATGATTTCCAGTGCATTGAGAAATTTAATCACCAATGCTATCAAATTCACCAATCCCGGGGGAACAGTTGAAATCAAGGCCGAAAGGATCGGTCACGAGTTAAAAATTACTGTTGATGACAATGGGATAGGAATGGACGGAAATGAGCTGGCAAAACTCTTCAGGATTGATCAAAGTTACAGCCGGCCCGGCACACAAAATGAACAGGGCACTGGTCTGGGATTGATCCTATGCAAAGAGTTCATCGGTATTCACGAGGGATCCATCTGGGCAGAAAGCAAGATAGGCCAGGGAAGCCGGTTTTGCTTTACTATTCCTGCCATCAATTAGTCTGCTTCTAATCTGCACTATTTTCTCCTGACGGGATGAAGAGGAAGTGTGAAGCAGAAAAGTGAGCCATTTTGTCCCATTGGGCCTTCCGGATCACTTTCCACCCATATCTTTCCGCCCAGCATCTCCACGTATGCTTTTGAGATCGACAATCCCAGTCCAATCCCCTGGTAGGCTCTTTTGTCGCCAATATCTGCCTGGATAAACCGGTCAAAAATGGCCTTTTGCCGCTCTTTGGGCACACCTATTCCCTGGTCTTTAACATAAAGCTGAATGGCGGTCGCCCTTGATTGCCCAACTAGGAGGTATCCAATTTCAATGAAGCCCTGACTGCTGAATTTGATAGCATTTTTGACGAGATTGACCAGAACTTCATGCACCTTCATACGATCTGTTTTTATGATGGATTCCTTGAACGGAACTGCATTTTTGAAAGACAACTTTAGTCCTTTCTCTTCAGCGTCCTTTTTATAGGAATGGTAAATCTGTTCGATCAGCTCATTCAGATTTGTTTCTATCAGTTGGAGCCTCATCTGTCCCGATTCAATTTTCGAGATAGTGATAATCTCTTCCATCAGATTGAGCATCCTGACCCCGCTTTTTTCAATAATCGAAACATATTCCCCGGCTTCCTCAGGAGATAGTTTGGGTTCTTTGAGCAATTCAGCGAAGCCGAGAATTCCGTTCATGGGCGTCCTGATTTCATGACTGATGTTGGCAAGAAAGGCAGATTTCAACCTGTCGCTCTCTTCCGCACGTTCCTTGGCTGTAATCAGATCAGCAGTCAGATTTTTTTGCTCTGTAATATCCTGGTTGATTACCTGGTAATGCTTTTCCCCATTCCACAAAACTTCGTTCCGGAGAATCTTTACATACCTTATTTCATGGTTCCTTCGAACAATACTTAACTCATACTCAAGAACATCCTTCCCGACAAGTCGCAACTCTTTTCTTTTAAGATGCTGCTTGTAACTCTCTTCGGTATAGCGCTCCTTCGCGGGGGTTGTGACAAACTCTTCCAGGGTCCCAAATTCATAGATATCAAGGAATGCCCTGTTGGCATAAACAGTGTTACCTTCCACTGTAACGATTCGTATGCCAAGAGGGGATTCTGAAATGGAGCGCCTGAAATTCTCCTCCGACTGTAACAGTTGTTTCTCCGCATTTAGCCTGGCCTTCTGCGTCTGAGACTCTTTAAAAGCCCTGAATATTGCTGGAACAAGCCGATCCAGTCTATTTTTAAGCACGTAATCCGTTGCTCCGTTCAACAAAGATTCAATGGCGGCATCTTCCCCCATGGTTCCGCTTAAAAAGACAAAAGGAATATTGGGAAACTTCTCTTTGACAAAAAGAAGCGCTTCCGATCCGCTGTAGCCAGGCAGGTGATAATCCGACAGGATAATATCAATATTCATCTTTTCGAGGCTGGACTGATATACCACCTCGGTGTCTGTCAAAAAATATTCAAAATTGATATTGGCTTTCTTGAGGATTGATTGCACAAGGAATGCATCATTCTCATTGTCTTCGAGATGAAGTATTTTTATTGTCCTCATGTTCATCTATCCTAATTTTAAATATCCGACACTAAGATGGCAATTCGTTGATCACCACCCAATATTTACCAAGTTCTTTGACCACCTGCATAAAGGAACTCATGTTCACAGGTTTGACAACGAAAGAGTTAGCGCCATTGTCGTAACAGGCCTTCAGATCATGGGTATCCCGTGAGGAGGTTAACATGATCACAGGAACCAGGTTGTACTCAGGATCCTGACGGATCACTTTCAGAACTTCGATGCCATCCATCAGCGGCATCTTAATATCCAAAAGAATAAAAATAGGCTTCCCCCCGGTATATCCAGCAAATTTCCCTCTGGCGTTCAGAAAGTCGATGGCCTCCTCACCATCCTCAGCCACAATAATATTGTTTCCCAAATTAGCTTCAGCCAAAGCATTCTTTATTAGTGTGACATCATTGACACTGTCGTCAACCAAAAGAATATCCTTAACGATTGTTTTCATTCTTTTCCCGGTTTAGAGTACTTAAAGTTAAGAAAATTAAGTATGTAAAAACCAAAATTTAATGATAAAAATTTTCCTTTTTCAGGTTATGCCACCGGCAAACTGAAATAAAAAATCGCGCCGTCACTATCCTTGCTTTCAGCCCAACATCTGCCACCATGTCGCATAACAATTCTGTTGATATTGGCCAGTCCAATACCTATTCCCTCAAAATCGCGTGGTTTATGCAACCGTTGAAATACGCCAAAAAGCTTATCAACATATTTCATATTAAATCCTGCACCATTGTCGCGGATATAAAAGACTGTCTCAGCATTGATGGGGTAACTTCCAATTTCAATGTATGCCTTCTCCTTTTTGCCTGTATATTTAATGGCATTAGACAACAAATTGATCCAAACCTGTCCGATAAGCTGGTAATCACCATAAGTTTCGGGAAGAGGATCTATTTTCAACTCGATATCACGTAACTTCATCTCCTCTTCAAACATTTTCAAACCCTGCTCAATGATCTGAAGCGTATCAAAGTACTTTTTATGGAGCTCAGTCCTGTTAAGCCTTGAAAAAGTGAGTAATGCATCGATCAATTCACCCATTTCACCGGCTGATTTGGTAACAGTTTTCAGGTATCCAACCTCTTCATCAGTCAGGTTAGAGGTTCTTTTGTCCAGAAACAGGTCGATAAATCCATTGATATGTCGCAATGGAGCCCTTAAATCGTGAGATACAGAATAGGAAAAGGCCTCCAGCTCCTTGTTGGCGGTTTCGAGTTGTTCGGTGCGCAAATCAATCCGCTGTTCAAGGGTTTCATTAAGTTTACGAATCGTCTCCTCTAGCTTCTTTCGTTCTCTTACATCTTCCTGAAGCAAATCATTAGCCTCAGAGAGCTCCCTGGTTCGTTCTATTACCCGGCGCTCTATCTCATCATAAGCCTTTTGCAACTCATTCTGTGTGTAAACAAGCTTTTCTCTCTCATTTTTAAGCGCATCATTCACTATTTTAAGCTGTTTGGCACTTGGAATGGCCAAAATTTGAGGAAGATAGGGCCAAACCACCACCGCAGTTGTTAGGGAAATGAGGGCACAAAAAGTATCCACCGCTGCCTGCCACCAGTTTACCTCCCACCAGAGTCCAATCACGTGTATGATATGGGTAGTTCCGCAAGCAAGAATAAACAGTCCAAACAGGAAAATAATCCAGGTAAACGGCATATCCTTTCGTCTCCTGATAAATACGATCAGAAAAATCGGAATAGAGGCATAAGATATGGCAATTATGGCATTCGACAGCGCCATAACCATCATCAGAAGCGGGGTCATGTTACCCGGATTTGCACCCTTGATTTCCATGCTCCCGGCAGGCATCAGCAACATCGGACCAACGATCAAAATGGCAAGCGCTACGGCTGGTGCGATGATCCGGGGAACAAGCTCCAGCGTTTGGCGCATGATTGATTTTGGGGGGGCAAAGGTTTGCACCTTGTAGGCCCTCAAACGAAGACTGTTGGTTACCACGAAGATCGAACTAAAAGCCATAGCTCCTGCTGCAAACATTGGACTAAGCAGCCCATAGGCAGCTATAGGGATCAGCGCCACGTTGTAAAACAGCGCCCAGATCAGATTTTGAACGATTGTTTGAGATGTACCTCGCGATAACGATATGGCCCGTCCTACACCTGAAAGTTCACCACTGATGAGGGTTATACCTGCAGCAGCCATGGCGATGTCTGTTCCAGTTCCGATGGCAATGCCTACATCTGCCTGGGCAAGTGCCGGGGCATCGTTGATACCATCACCCACCATGGCTACAACCGGATGGGCATAATTCCCCAAAGAGTCTTCCGCCTGAATTTTCCGGATTGCACCTGCTTTTTCACCTGGCGATACTTCGGCAAATACCCTGGTGATTCCAACCTGATTAGCTATCGTTTCCGCCGACAACCAGTTATCACCTGTGATCATCACCAAATCCAATCCCAATTGGTGAAGTTCTGAAATGGCCTCCTTTGCCCCCGGTTTCAGCGTATCAGCAACGGCAATGATTCCAACCACGTGGCTTGGTCCTTCATCGACGGTAGGTCTCACTGCAACCAACACGACCGTCCTCCCCTCTCTCTGCAACCTAACGATTTCATGTTGAAATTCTTCTGTCGGGATCTCCTCATTGGCCATCATCCTTAAATTGCCAATGGTAACAATTTGCTCTTCAATTCTTGCCCGAATACCAAATCCACCAAAAGCCCTGAACTGTATTGGTTCTGAAAGCTTCAATTTCTTTTCATTTGCCTCCTTTACGATGGCCTTGCCCAATGGATGCTCTGATCCCTTCTCTGCACTGGCAGCTATGGTAATTACTTCGTCAACCGTATAATTTTTGGAAGGGACAATATCTGTCACTTGCGGTTCACCGAGGGTAATGGTACCGGTTTTATCCAGTACTACCACATTAATTTTGCCAGCCCGCTCAAGTACTTCGCTGTTTTTGAACAAGATCCCGTTCTCCGCTCCCTTCGAAGTGCCCACCATGATAGCTGTTGGCGTGGCCAACCCGATGGCGCACGGGCAGGCAATAACCAGTACCGCAATGGCGTTGATCATGGCAACTGTCCAGTCGGCATGCGCTACATAAATCCAAACCAAGAGGGTAAACAGGGCAATACCAATGATTATCGGCACGAAATATCTTCCGATCTGATCGGTCAATTTTTGAATCGGGGCTTTGCTGCCTTGGGCAGTCTGAACCATCTGCACAATTTGGGATAGGGCTGTATTTTTCCCCACCCTTGTAGCTTCGAACCGGATCCTTCCTTCGCGGTTGATGGTTGAGCCAATAACCTGTTCCCCAGGCCCTTTGCTTACCGGCATCGACTCACCCGTGATCATCGATTCTTCAAAGGCAGAGCGGCCTTCAGAAATGATACCGTCTACAGGCACTTTTTCTCCCGGACGAACAATGATTGTATCCCCAACCTCGACCAATTCAACGCTTATTTCACGCTCTCTGCCATCTTTGAGAACAATGGCGGTTTTGGCTCGTAAGCCCATCAAGGCCTTCAGCGCATCTGAGGTTTTCCCCCTGGCTTTCGCTTCGAGATATTTCCCAAGACGGATCAGCGTGATGATGGAAGCTCCTGTTTCGAAATAGACATTGGGATTATCAATGATTCCGATAGTCACGCAAAGACTTGAAAAATAAGCGACTGAGGAGCCCATCATGATCAGGACATCCATGTTGGCGCTGCCGAGCCGCAAGCTTTTGAAGGCTCCTATGTAAAACTGCCATCCCACCACAAATTGAACAATGGAAGCCGCCAGAAGCATGACATACAAATCATAGTGAAAGCCAACGAGCTTAAAATCGCGGGCCATGCTGAAACAGATCAAAGGAATCGTAAAGACAAGACCGATGATAAGAAGGTTTTTCTGTTTTTGGAGTCCGGAGGCCCTGACAATGGCTTCAACATCTTCACCCTTGTCAGCATCTTCTGCCTGAACCAGATCGAATCCGGCTTTGCGGATAAGCGCAGCAAGTTCGGAGATAGAGGTCATGCCCGGAATGAACTCCATGGTAACACGCTCATTTCCAAAACTGACTACCGCTGCAACGACTCCATTTTGCCTGTTGAGCAGTTTTTCAAGCGCCAAAGCGTGGGTCGTATCTCTCATTCCCGTAACCGGAAGCTCTACTTTGCCAATGGCTACCTCGTATCCGATTTGTTTGACAGCGTCAATAATTTGCAGATCTCCCAGGAGGGATGAATCATAGGTAATGTTCAATTTCTCCGCAGCGAAATCGACATTCGCCTCCATTACTCCCGGTATCTTGCGCAGATTCGTTTCGATAGCGCTCGCGCAATTGGTACAGGATAAACCTGTTAAGGGCATGACAGAACTTTTGATCTGATTCATCGGATGTATGCGTTGTGTGCCAATTGCACCTGATATTGTTACATCATAAATTTAATCAAATAAAGCCAATAAGCTGGCACTTACAAACTACCGGGAAAGTCGGACTCTCAACGTTGGTATTCCCAATCATAGGGGATGACAGAATAGAGGGAATACAAAATCAAAATTTAAACCGTAATATCCGTACTTAGGTGAACAGTCAGTTAGCCTTGTTATTAACTCATCTACTTGGTTAGAACAACTAAAAATACAAAATTGTTTTGAGAACAAAGAAGAATCAGGCAAAAATTGATGGAAAATTGAGTGGCAGGTACAGTAAAGACAATTTTCTATTCATATAAATGATGAGTCAACAAAAAAATACCCTGATAAATCTTTGATTTACTTCTTTAAAAATGGGCTTTGACTAATGGCTGTATTTATTCATTGTCTGAGTATCAAATTTGATACCAAGAGTCCAACTCCTATGAATCTGTTTCCCTTTTTTGAACAGTACTTCCCATTGAGGTATTGATTTTACCACCCTTATTGCTTCTCTGTTTAACAGTTCTGATTGTCCTTTAGCAATAGCCACTGAGTCAATTTTGCCTGATTCGTTGGTAGAAACAATATTGCACCAAACAAACTTTCTGGATGAATCAACTTCCGACTTGATTTCATCCCATCTAATGTTGGAATACAGAATGTCTCTCAACAATAATTCATGCTCTTTATAAGGGGAAAGCTTCGTTTTGCTATTGTCATATTCAATTGTCTTTTGTAAAACTCCCTTCTCGATGATGAACCCTATTTCCTTGGCATAAAGCCTAAGGCCTTCTAAGTCTGAATACAAGGCTTCTCCACAGCCAGCCAATAATTCCTCACTGTCCCACTTAGCAAAAACGTGACCATCTTGAAATAGGTCTTGGAATATCTTCTTTAGATCAACCTTTGGACGATGACCTGTCGTGGAATTAAAC
>JAVHPO010000253.1:0-40989 GCA_036170635.1 Prolixibacteraceae bacterium
ATTTCTGAGGCATCACCGGATAGGGGGTATTCCCGCTAGGCAGTAACCTGGATGGAACTAACGGGACCGACGAAGGAGTCGGATTTCCAATAATTTCAGTTAACAGTCCGATCATGTTGTGAAAATAGGCGGTGGTGCGCAATCCCCCATTGTACCAGGTGGAAAATACGGAGCCGCCACGTTCGGTATAGCCGGGTTTCCCTTCTGCAATCAGCCTGTTGATCATGGAAGCCCCCACCGCGTCAATACCTGTCATGACCAGTGGATGAAAAAGATAATTGAACGGATCCCGGTAGGGTGGACCGGCGACCACCGATCCGGCCGGTCCGGACTGATGGTGGTTGTAGATCACCTGTGGAAACCACTCAATATAGAGTTGTTTGCTGATATTTTGGGTCTCCTTCAGGTTCATCATGTAGAAGTCGCGGTTGTTGTCGTGACCTGCATATTTCTCATAAAGCCTTGGCAATTGCGAATAGGATCTTTTCAACGTATCCGGATTGCCCATGTACCAGTTGGAAACCAATTCCTGGCCATCAGGATTGGCATGTACCAACAGGACGATCACCTCATCAAGAATCCTCAGGGTCTCCTTGTCATTTCGACTAACCAACTGCCACAGTGTCTCAATCAATTGGTGGGTTCCTACCGTTTCGGTGGCGTGAAGTCCGCCATCGATCCAGACAACCGCTTTCCCTTCCGTTGCAAGGGCAAGCGCCTGCTCCTCGCTGAGATTCTCCGAACGGGCCAGCTTTTGCGCAATCTCCTTGTATTTACTTAACTTTCTAATGTTTTCGGGAGAGGAAACCACCATCATGTACTGTGTTCGACCCTCCTCTGTAATGCCCATATTTACCAGACTTACACGATCGGAGGTGGCGGCAACCTTTTTAAAATAGGCCTCTGTTTGCGTATAGTTGGCCAATTTGTAATTGTCGCCGATCGAAAAGCCAAAATGCTGTTTTGGGGATGGAGACTGAGCTTTTGATGGCATCATTGTTAGGGTCAGAAGCAGGAGCAGGAGCGTTAGTTTTGATCTCATTTTGTTTGGTTGAATGGAAGTCATGAAGAGAACTTTCAGAATTTCGAATTTAGTAAATTACTCCAAAAGGAGACAATAAATTTTGTCAGGATTTCACCTACAAGGAAATCATCCATTTCGCTACATCCAATCTCTGCTTCCCTTACCGCTTTCGTTAACCATCCCCTCTATTTTTACTTGCGTAATCATCCAGTAAAAACCACTACGATGAACGCTGAACTTTTTAAAAGGTTATTACAAGTAGAAGCAGAGAATTTGTACCATCAGGGTTCTACGCCCGAAAGTTTTATGAACAGGATGAAGCCTTTGATTGAGGAGCTTCTTAAAGAAAGCAAATCCCAAAAGATGTCGGAAAAAGACCTCGAAGAAATATTGGTCTCTTCGAAGTCAAAGGAAAATCAGAATTCCAAAAATAGAAACTGCTTTTTCGATGTTGTTGACCTCTCCATGTACAGGGCCAATTAAGCAATCTTTCGTTTCCGGAAAGTTCCATATCAAACTTAGCTTTTTAGTTTGATTCCTTTTTTTTCAAAAAACAGACCCCTTATCTGTTTTTTTTTGTGTCTCCCAACAGGTAAACCGTCCGATCGTAATATCCTGTTTGATAGCATAAAAGAGGACAATCACTGTAGTCAAATAAATCATCAGAATCAGGAAATATCAGGTAAAATTCCGGTAGAGACGCAAGGCCTTGCGTCTCTACAATTACCTCAAACATTTTTGTAAATTGCGGCCTGATGATTAACCTATGATGAATAAATTTTTCGCATGTACTATTGTCATGCTCTTCACTTTGCAAGTAGTTATACTGGCCGAAAACCCTTCGGGAAAAAGCTTTCCTGCACACCGGAAGATCAATTCTGCTTCCAAAACTACTATCAACCAGGATTATAAGATTCATGTCGGCAAAATTTCCGATCGGATCAAACTGGATGGTGTGATCGACGAAAAAGATTGGCTAAATGCAGAATCTGCCTCCAATTTTTTCATGGTCTTGCCCTACGACACAGGCCATTGTACCGCAAAGTCCGAAGTGAAGATGTTGCGCGACGAAAAGGCATTTTACCTGGCCGTCACTTTTCATGATACCCTACCAGGAAAGCGCCCTGTTGAATCTTTTCGCAGGGATTTTACTTTTGCCAACAACGACAACTTTTTAGTCTTCATCGATCCCTTCAACGACCAAACCACCGGCTACTCTTTTGGCGTCAACGCGGTTGGCGCCATGTGGGACGGGACCATGAGCAGTGGTTCCCTCTCCAATTTGACCTGGGACAGCAAGTGGGAGGTTAAAACCAAGAACTATCCTGATAAGTGGACTGCAGAATTTCGTATCCCGTTTAAATCTGTCCGATACAAAAGTGACCTGAATCACTGGAACATTCAATTTTCGCGACTCGACCTTAAACTGAACGAAAAATCGGCCTGGGCTCCTGTACCCCGACAATTCGCCACCGCATCACTGGCTTATGCCGGACAACTGATCTAGGAGACGCCGCCACCCAAATCCGGTTTAAAACTTTCCCTGATCCCATATCTGTATGGAAGTGTTTCGCGCAACTTTGAAAAGCAGCAGGCTACCAGCTACCGACATGATTTTGGAATAGATGCTAAGCTGGGCCTCTCCAGTTCGCTCAACCTCGACCTGACTTACAATCCCGATTTTTCACAGGCGGAGGTAGATGATCAGGTAATTAATCTGGAAAGATTCGAACTTTACTTCCCGGAGAAAAGACAGTTCTTCCTGGAGAACAGCGATCTTTTCGGCAATTTCGGCGCTGCCAGTGTTAATCCTTTCTTTTCAAGAAGGATAGGACTGGATGCCCCCGTCAATTGGGGTGCGCGACTGAGTGGAAGAATCAACAAGGATTGGCGGATCGGAATGATGGACATGCAGACCGGCAAAGATGGCGATTACCTGTCGCGTAATTTCTTCGTTACATCCATCCAGAGAAAACTCTTTTCACGCTCCAATATCGGCGCCATTTTTGTCAACAAGCAACAACTAAATATTCCTGACAACTGGAGTGGAAATAGCTACAACCGTGTCGTCGGACTTGAATACAACCTGGCCAGCAGGAACAACTTCTGGAATGCGAAGCTTTTCGGACAGAAATCATTCTCACCAAAAGCCAATTCGGCAGAGGAGTATGCCCAGGGATTGAGTGTAATCTACTCCCGCAAAAACTACTTGATTGATATTACTCAATTGTATGTCGGAAAAGACTTTAACGCAGAAACAGGCTATGTGCCCCGTACCGACTATTTTCGTATCAACCCCAAAATAACAACCAAATTTTACCCCAAACACGGACCAGTTGAAAATCATGGATTCCTGATTAGATCTGACAACCTTTACATGCCAGGAAGCATAAAGCTGACTGACAGGTCGATAGGTGTCGATTACCTTGTCAATTTCAAAAACCGGATTCATCTCGAACTGAGGAATAGTTTGTGGTATGTTATGCTCAGAAAAGATTTCGATCCAACCAATCTGGGAACCAATTACCTGCCTACCGGCTCTGGTTACCATACAGGAGATGTCTCATTTCTCTTCAATTCCGACAACAGGAAACTTTTCAAATACAATTTTTCTACTGGCTATGGAGGCTATTTCAATGGCAATCGTTGGTTTGTACAGGGTGATTTCAATTACAGGTTTCAACCGTATGGTTACATCTCTTTGATTTATAGTTACAATCAACTCTATCTGCCTAAGCCATGGCAAAACACAGGTTTCTGGCTGATTGGGCCAAAACTGGATGTAACTTTTTCCACCAATCTGTTCTTTACCACCTATGTACAGTACAACAAACAGGCCAACAATCTAAATATCAATGCACGGTTCCAATGGCGGTACAAACCGGTTTCCGATATTTTTCTTGTTTATACCGACAACTACTTTCCCGACAACGGAAATGCCAAAAACCGCGCACTTGTACTAAAAATGACCTATTGGTTCAATTAAAAATTGATAAGATGAAGAATTTTTGCTGTGCTTTTCTTTTGGCTTGGTTGCTAACCGGATGTCGGGATGAAAATCCGCTGATTGTTGATGCCCGCAGATTGAACGATATCGAAAGAATGCTGAAGGTCCAGAAGGAGCTGACTTCTCCTTCCCTGAAACCAATCTGGCAGATACTCGGCCAACCGGCATCAAAAAATGAAGAACAGGCATTGAAATTTCTTTATGCCTACATGCCGTTAAGCGATTTGGCCGACTATTCTCCCGAATTCATGCAGGCCAACGTTCGCCAGAGTCTGATTGCAAGAAAAGAGATGGCTTGGGGCAGTACAATCCCTGAAGAGGAGTTTCTTCACTTTGTTTTACCGCTGAGGGTCAACAACGAAAATCTCGATTCATTCCGGCTCGTCTACTACGCCGAAATAAAGGCACGAATCCAGGGATTGGGAATGAAGGAGGCAGCGCTCGAGATCAACCACTGGTGCCACGAAAAGGTGAACTACCGTGGAACCGATTCCAGGACCAGCGCTCCGATGGCCACCATCAGCAAAACTTTTGGCCGCTGCGGCGAAGAGTCTACTTTCACCGTTACCGCTATGCGCACAGCTGGTATTCCTGCCCGCCAGGTCTACACACCCAGATGGGCCCATACCGACGACAACCATGCCTGGGTTGAGGTTTGGATTGACGGGAAATGGCACTTCATGGGCGCCTGCGAACCGGATACCGACCTCGACAGAGGCTGGTTCAGTGAACCTTCGCAACGGACAATGCTCATCCACACCCGAACTTATGGTCACTACTTTGGAACGGAAGAGGTACTGGATGCCCAGGAACGCTTTTCCGAACTGAACCTGACAACAAATTATGCCGTCACCAAACAGGTTACAATTCAGGTTAATAATGATGACGGAAAGCCCACAGCGTCGGCCAGAGTCGAGTTTAAACTCTACAATTACGCCGAATTTTATCCGCTCGCAACAATCCTGACTGATAACAAAGGCATCGCCAAATTTACCACCGGGATGGGTGATCTTCTGGTTTGGGCCTCCAAAGATGGATACTTTTCCTTCAAAAAACTCCATGTTGCCTCCACCGACACGCTTCATCTCGTATTATCCGGCAAACGGAAGGAACCGGATACCGAATTGATGGATCTGGTGCCACCGGCAGTAAGCAAACCGCTTCAGCCGGCGAGTGAGACTGCAAAAAAAATCAACGACCGTCGTTTGGCTACCGAAGATTCCATCCGAAACAACCGCATGGCAACTTTCAGGGATTCAGGATGGATCCGTTCTTATGCCAAATCCAGGCAACTCAATATGGATACCCTGATGAGGAGTTTCCGCCTTAGCTACGGGAACCGGCAAGAGATCATCAAATACATAGAAAGAAATCAGTCGACCGAACGTCAGCTCTTACTGCCTCTGACCTATGGCGTCTCTGATAAAGATCTGAGTGACACCAGGGCAGAGATCCTGACCGATCACCTTACCGGAGCATCCGCGATTGGAAAACCGCTGGATCTGCCCAAAGAAATCTTCGAAAAATATGTTCTTGCACCACGCATCGATTTCGAAATCCTCTCTCCATGGCGGAATTTTCTGCAGAAAAATCTTGGCACTGAAATGGCTGCTGCCGCACGGAAAGAGATCACCGTGCTGACCGAGTGGATCAAATCGAACATCAGGATTGATGCGAATGCCAACAAACACTCAAGGGCATCCCTGACTCCTGTCGGCGTATACAACCTGAGAGTGGCAGATCCGCTTTCAAGGGATATCTTCTTTGTTGCAGCCTGTCGGGCTTTTGGAATTGCTGCCCGCCTGAATCCTGAAACCCGGTCGCCAGAATACTTCCAGTCGGGCAACTGGTTCCGCGCCGGCTTTGAGAGCATGAAACCACAACCAGAAATGGGACAATTGTCATTGAAAGATCTTAATAACAGCCTGACACCGCAGTATTACCTTCATTTCACCCTGGCACAAATTGTGAATGGCATCTGCAAAACAGTAGAGTTTGAAGAGGGACGAAAGGTTACGGATTTCCCCGATCCGATACTACTTGAAACAGGAAACTACCTGTTGGTAACCGGGAAGCGGTTAACAGACGGATCCGTATTAAATTCACTTACCTTCTTTGATATCAGAAAGGACCGACCGGCTAAAATTGACGTTACACTTCGAAAAGAAGAAACTACCGTGAAGATTTTGGGCCGGCTTAATCCCGATGAGGTTCATGTGAGTGAAACCAGAAAAACAGGAGAGACTCCTCTTTCAAAACTGATGAAAAGTTCAAGCTCCATCATTGTCCTGTTGGATCCGGACAGCGAACCTTCAAAACATATCCTCAACGATCTGGCACCCTATTCCGATCAGTTCAGTCGTTGGAAAGGTCAATTGATCTTTGTTAACTGTGCTGAAAAAAATATTGAAACATCTGTATTTCAAAACTATAAACTACCGTCAAAATCACTATTTGCAGTAGATACGAAGCGAGAGCTTGAGCATTCATTCTCTCAAATCATGGCAAAAGAGGTAAAAAACAGCCTTCCTGTTGTCTGCTTTTGTACCCAGATTGGTGAAGTATCACTGATCACCTCCGGGTACAGGATTGGTATTGGAGAAACCCTTTTGCAGCACATTAAATTGTCCGAAAACATCCCGCTCAATACCACGAAAAAAAGCTGCACAACTCCTTGATTGATTGCTAATTAAAATTTTGAATCATTCTTTTTAATATTCAATTATTCGCAGGAGAGTAATTATTATCAGCGTTTTATAGATTTTTAACACAATTTATTTGGAGACACCCATTTGCACCCTTAACTTTGTGGTACATTTTTTTCATAAGTTTAGGTTAGTTAGGTTAGTTAGTTTGGTTAGTTTTAGTAAAAGGATGGATCCTCCCCGGATCTGTCCTTTTCGTTTTTCAAGACCTTCAAAATTTTGGAAACCTTGAAGGTCTGATGATTTTTTTCTTAATGCCTTTTTTACAATTTATTAACACAAAATATTTGGCAGGAAGCCATAATAGGCGTATGTTTGTAGTACATTTTTTTTCATAAGTTTAGGTTTAGTTAGTTTGGTTAGTTTTAGTAAAAGGATGGATCCTCCCCGGATCTGTCCTTTTCAATTTTCAAGACCGTCGAGGTTTTGGAATCCTTGGCGGTCTGGGATCTAAAACATCATAAATAAAAGCCTCCTGTGCACAATTTCTGTTCAATCATCTATTGTATATTTGCTGTAAAGCATTTTGACCGGTAAATTGTTTAAAGGGATATTATGAAGGTAGATGGAAGACATTATCGAACGATATGGATTGATGAAACCGATGAAACGGTTATCAAAGTCATTGATCAACGGTTTTTACCACACAGATTTATCATTGAAGATCTGAAGACTGTAGATATTGTTGCAACAGCCATTAAAGAAATGCATGTTAGAGGTGCCGGATTAATTGGGGCGACTGCCGGTTATGGCATGTACATTGCCGCGCTGGAAGCCCCCAAAGAGAGTTCATTTGAAGATTATTTAATAAAGGCCGGAGAAAAACTAAAGGCTACCAGGCCAACTGCTGTAAATCTCTCGTGGGCAGTGGAGAAACAATTAAATGCCATTAAAAACGGTTCGTCCCTCGCCGATAAAATTGCCATCTCTTTTAAAACTGCCTGTGAAATCGCCGATATGGATGCTGAGTATTGCCGAAGAATTGGAGAACATGGCGTTGAACTAATTGAGGAGATAAGCAGGAATAAAGGTGGCAAGAGGGTAAATGTACTTACCCATTGCAATGCAGGGTGGTTGGCATTTGTAGATTACGGCTCTGCTACCTCTCCCATATATGCCGCCTTTGATAAAGGAATAGATGTTCATGTTTGGGTGGATGAAACCCGACCCAGAAACCAGGGTTCAAGCTTAACTGCCTGGGAGCTGGGTCAGCACCAGGTGCCACATACCATCATTCCTGATAACGTTGGGGGGCACTTGATGCAACATGGGCAGGTCGATCTGGTCATTGTAGGTTCGGACAGGACTACCTGCACAGGCGATGTTGCCAACAAAATAGGGACTTATCTAAAGGCTTTAGCGGCAAAGGATAATCAGGTTCCTTTCTACGTTGCACTTCCTTCCTCTACTTTCGATTGGAAAATGGAAGATGGTTTAAAGGAAATTCCAATAGAGGAAAGAGGGGCTGATGAAGTTAAATACATGGAAGGGCTTTGCGATGGTGAAATAAAAAGAATTCTACTCACTCCCGAAAACAGCCATGCTACTAACTATGCTTTTGATGTTACGCCTGCACGCTTAATTACAGGTATAATTACCGAAAGGGGTATTTGTAAACCAAACAAAGAGAGTATTCTCAATCTGTTTCCGGAAAAGAGATGTTAACATGGATGAAGGCTACATAAAATTTTACTGCAACTGGATCAAAGCAGAACCATTATTTATCAATCAATTACTTCATATTAATAGGTGGAGGGATACCTTATACAACCTCGGGTATATTGGCGCATATAACAATGGTATTGGGTTTGGCAATATCAGCATACGTTGTAATAACCGCAATTTCATAATAACAGGCTCCGCAACCGGAGGGTTCAAAACATTAAACGAGAACCATTATGTATTGGTAGATGATTACAACCTCCTGCAAAATAGCCTTACATGTACCGGGCCAATTAAAGCATCTTCCGAATCATTGTCGCACGCTGTAATCTATGAATGCTCACACGAAACCAATGCAGTTATACATATACACAATTTAGATATCTGGAAAAAGCTTATCCATAAAGTACCCACTACACGAGAAGATATACCATATGGTACTCCCGAAATGGCAAACGAAATTAAAAGGCTATTTGAAATTACAAATGTTAGGACTGAAAAAATCATTGCTATGGCAGGTCACCAGGAAGGAATTATTGTATTTGGAAAAACGTTGGATGACGCCGGGGAAATACTTTTAAAAAGATCTTAGTTACTCAAAAAGCTGTATCAGCTCCTCTTTACCAATAATACTGAACGGATCTTTGTGGTTGATGAATTCGCTGGCAAGGGATGCCTTCTTCTCTTGAAGCAGTTGGATTTTCTCTTCAATACTCTTTTCTGAGATAAACCTGTAGACAAATACTTTTTTATCCTGCCCGATGCGGTGGGCACGGCTGATAGCCTGCATCTCTGCTGCCGGATTCCACCATGGATCGATGATAAAGATATAATCGGCGGCAGTAAGGTTAAGGCCAACGCCACCGGCTTTTAACGAAATCAAAAAGATATTTTTTTCTCTCTTCGACTGGAATTCGGAGATGACAGTTTTTCGGTCGGTGGTTTGGCCTGTAAGCCGGCAGTAACCCCACTCTTTGTTTCTGCACGACTCCTCCAATAGGTTGAGATGCTTGACGAATGATGAGAATACCAGAATTTTGTGGTTCTCTGCCACAAGAACTTCAAGCATGGCGAGTATCTCGTTGAATTTACCGGACTCGATGGCGGATGCCGGATCAATCAGCCGGGGGTGAATGGCAATCTGTCTAAGTCGCGTAAGCGCCTGCAACACTATAAAAGTTGTATTTCGCGGCTCCAGCTCCTCAATATTTTTAAGAAGGTAATTTCTTACAGAAGATTTTTCGGCTTCATAGAACTCTTGTTGCTCAACCGTCATTGCGATAGAGAGAAGTTCTTCCATCACAGGAGGCAAATCGGCTGCTACCTGTTCTTTGGTTCTCCTGAGTACAAAAGGTTCAATCAGACGATTAAGTCTTGCCGTTGCCTCTTCATCCCGCTCTTTCTCGATAGGCAACAGATAGTTATCCTTGAAAAATTTGAAACTGCCTAGTTGTCCTGGATTAAGAAAGTTCATCTGTGACCAGAGGTCAGAGAGCGAATTCTCAATAGGGGTGCCTGTCAATGACAACCTGAATTTTGACGGGATGGAGCATACGGCTTTGTAGCTTTTTGATTCGGCATTTTTGATGTTTTGACTCTCATCCAGAATTAGGTAGAAGAAAGTGTGCTTCGCCAATGCCTCGCTGTCATTTCTCACTGTGCCATAGGTCGTCAGAACAAGATCATAGTAATGAATCAGTTGGGCAAAATCGACCTTCTCCCTTCGCTTTACACCGAAATAGGTATATACCTTGAGTCCGGGTGCGAATTTTCGAATCTCATTTCCCCAGTTGTGGAGCAACGATACCGGCAGGACGATCAAACTGGCTGATTGGTGCCCGTCTGTGGATCTCTTTCTATCGGCGAAAAGCGTAAGTTGCCCACTGGAGTCGGAAGGCAAAAAATAATCAAGGTCCGCTTTCCGCTTGTGCTTTGCCAATAAAACCAGTGTTTGAAGGGTCTTTCCTAGCCCCATGTCATCGGCCAGACATCCGTTCAGACCGTTTTGCCAAAGGTGCATCAGCCAGTTGAACCCGTCATACTGATATTTCCTGAGCTTCGCCTGAATCGTATCGGGGACTTCGTGCTCCACCAACTGGTGGCTGCTCATCTGTCCGATCCGTTGCTGCAATTCCGGATCGACTGCTCTAACCTGTTCGGAGAGCAGCATGAAGTGAAAAGGCTTCAGTATGATTTTTTGCCCCTCGGCCTTCCCGAGAGACAGAATTTCAGCAAATTGCGCAAACCATGCCTCCGGAAGAATGAAAATTTCCCCGTTCGGGAGCTTGAACTCCCTGATTCCATTCAGGATAAGCCTTTTGAAACGAATAAATGGAAACTTCCACTCGCCTACCTGAATGATTATTTCAAGATCAAACCAGTCGATCTTGTTCTCTGCGGCAATTTGCATGTCGTGGTTCCCAAGAAAATAGGGATGCGACAGGCCTGTTTGGGATACAACAATTCCGGAATTTACAAGCATCTGTGAATGCTGTTGTATCCATGAAACTGCCAGGTACATTTCTCCTTCGATGAAATCCGGGTTGATAGCCTCAAGCCATAAATTTTCATCAGTGCCGTTCAAACCAAACGATTTCAGCAATCCCAGTTGCCTCTCTTCCCAAGCCAGATCCCTGCTAAAGGCTTCAAATATGAATTGATCTTCCGATTTACGAAGTACAACGGCCCGGTGCTCACCATGTTTCATTTTTAAGCGTACTCCATTGTAAGTAAAATAGAGTACGAAAAGGGGAAGGCCGGTCAAATCACTCTCAAGGGATAGGATCGTGCCTTTCTCAGGGATAGTCTCAAGGATCTCAAATCCTGAAACCTTCACTTCATGGCATTTTATCGCGTTCAGGATAAACGTTTCGTAGTAACGATCCTCCATTTTCCGGGGTACCGAGATGTACTCCTTTTCGCGGAAAGGGAGCAATTTACTGGTAGAAATCTCGTCGAAAAAATAAATTTTATTTTGATAATAGATCCTGCAAGGCTCATTAACAAGCAGTTCAAAATTTCTGTTCAAAAGTGTGAAGCCCTCCTTCCCGTTTCGCAGCGTTAAAAAATAACGGGTCTCCTCCTCCATTCTGTTGAAATTAAATACAGCTCGGGTATCCTTGTAGCATAGTGATACCAAATCTTCATCGTAGAGATTGGTATACTTCTCTCTCTTTTGGTAAAGAGGCAATGTCTCCTTTTTCAGCAATTCCAGGATCTCAGCTATTGCACTTTCAATGTACGAAAGCACTTTTTGCTTCACCTCCTCCTTTCCAATCAAACTTATTAGCTCCCGGACAGGTTTGTCGGGACAATATTTTCGGACCAAAGATTCATCGCTGTATCTTTCAGAAATCATTACCAACCTGGATTCCAATGCAGAAAGCTGAATGGTCGGATCATTTACATCACGCAGCTTCACCCTCCTCAGCAACCGCAAATAGGGTTCACCGGGAATCTGCTCAGCAAAATACGGATAAATAAGCTGGCCAAATATCCTGTGTTTAGATAGGGTAACAACAAAAAGCTGCGTCTGATGTTTCAATTTTATTTCTTAGTGTTATGTACTTTTTCGATTAAATTCTAATTCCTTAATAAATCTTTCTTTACTTCTTTTGAAACTATTACTATTCCGTCTGATATATCTTACCCGTCTTTTTGGTCATGCTACCGCGGACGGCTCTTTAATCATCATTCCAACCCGGGGTGCCGCTCCTTCGTCGCTTTACCCCGGGCTACAATATTGGTCGTCCCTGACGGGACTACAATATTTCGAGGTTAAACTCATCCTGTCTTCTCACTTTTACATCATCTAATCAGCACATCATCACATCAGCTAATTATCACCCTTCGACTTCGCCCAGTTCCCCATCCTCTTAGTCACCCAGTCTGTACTTCGATTCTCAGCCAATTTCCACATTTTCACATTTCCCAATTTCCACATTACTTTACTCCCAACTTTCAACTCTCAACTTCCCCGTTTCCCCGTTTCAGTTGCCATACTGTTTGGAGTTCCTATCTCCCACTCACCCCTTCTCCCCTTCGACAAGCTCAGGGACCGAAAATGCATCTGAATATTTGACCCTTCGACAGGCTCAGGGCAGTGCAGCTCTGGGAGTATTATCTTTTATCTTTCCTTCTCCAAGCCCCTCAGTCCCCTAGTCTTCTGCCGTAATCTCCTAATCTCCGTCCTTCCGTCATCCCAGTCGTCCTGGTCATCCTAGTCTTCCCCGTCGTCCCAGTCGTCACCCCCCCACTCTCTTCACCTTATATCCATCAGCAGTAAGCAAGACAATAGCTCGGTCGCGGAAGTCTCCCTGAATCAGGATCTCACCATCCTTGACCGATCCTCCAACGCCAAATTTGGATTTCAATTTTTTACCAAGATCTGTCAAGTCCTCTTCTGTTCCGACAAATCCTGTGATCAGGGTCACAACTTTCCCGGCGCGCTGTTTCTTGTCCAACATCACCTTTAAATTTTGTTTGGACGGGGGGAGCGTTTCCTGAACCGTCTCGCCGGAAGAAAACTGATAGTCAAAATTATCAGAAGTTGAGTAGACAATCCCCTCCCGGTTTTTCCGTTGTTGATTTTGTGGCTTCATCTGTTAATATCTCTTTGTCTGATGGAATCGAAGATCTGCGAAGCAAATACCTACATAATCATTTCCGGTTTATGTGGATATTGCCACACGGGTATTTCATGGAACAGTCTTTCCCCTTATGGCTGCCAATCAAAAAAGTTATCCATATTTCACAGGCCGGATAGCCATTGAAATATTTGGAAGTAATGCAAACTACAAAGATAATAGTTTGACCGATGAGACTGTTGCTTATTTAATAATATTTTAAACTACATGAATTTTTCTCAATTGCTCATTCAGATTGAAATCAATCAATCGAAATCACTATTTTTGAACGATTTTTTTCAAATTGTAACTTTTAACGAAATTGTGTTCCGCACTGGTGGAACCAACGGGGTAGACAAATGCAGCATATACATTCAATTCAATATATAAAGAATTGAAAATCAAATTAATATCAAATGAACAAAATTGTAGAAAAGGAATATTTCTCAGATAAGGTCATCCGTCTGGTCGTAGAGAATCCAAAAATTGCCCGTTCAAGAAAGGCCGGCAACTTTGTTATTCTTAAGATCGGAGAAAAGGGGGAGCGCTTCCCGCTTACCATCGCAGATGCCGATCCTGTGAAGGGGACCATCACCCTGGTGGTTCAAATCGTTGGCGTTAGCTCTGCAAAACTTGCTGCGCTGGAAGTTGGCGACAGCATCACTGACCTTGTCGGACCGCTTGGAAAACCTACGGATATCGAGTTGAAAGGAACCATTTTGGCTTGTGGAGGTGGTGTTGGAGTTGCTCCGCTGTTGCCCATCGTGGAGGCTTTTAAAAAGGCCGGTAACAGGGTTGTTTCTGTGATCGCAGCCCGAAGCAAGGATCTGATTATTCTGGAAGATCAGATCAGACGCTGGTCGGATGAAGTAATTGTCATGACAGACGACGGTTCTTATGGAAGACAAGGGTTGATCACTGCAGGCATGGAGGAGGTGATTCAACGCGAAAAAATTGATGAGTGCATTGTCATTGGACCCGCCATCATGATGAAATTCGCCTCCCTTACCACTAAAAAATATGCCATCCCTACACAGGCCAGTCTAAATTCCATCATGGTGGATGGAACAGGAATGTGTGGTGCATGCAGGGTAACTGTTGGTGGCAAGACCAGGTTTACCTGCGTTGATGGACCTGAATTTGATGCACACCAGATCAACTTTGATGAGATGCTGATGCGTTTGGGGGGCTACCGTTCCGAAGAGGTTGTCGCCAATAATAAATATTTTCAAAAATAGTTTAGCAGATGTCTTTAGACCCCGAATACCTCAAAAACGAACGCAGTCAAGAGTGGAGAGCCGCCTTGCGTTCCAAAATCAAAAACAAGGAAAGAACAGCCATTCAGCGCCTACATATGCCGGAACAGGCTCCCGAAATCAGGGTAAAATACCAGGACCGGGAGGTTAATCTCGGAATTACTGCCGAACAGGCTGCACTGGAAGCATCCCGCTGTATGGACTGCGTAACCCCTACCTGCATCGAAGGCTGTCCTGTCAGCATCAACATCCCAAAATTCATCAAACTGATTGAAAATGGGGATGTGCTTGGAGCAGCAGCGACCTTAAAGGAAACCAATGCCCTGCCTGCAGTCTGCGGGCGGGTTTGTCCCCAGGAAAAGCAGTGCGAATCAAGGTGTTTTTACCTTGAAAAGATGAATCTTCCCTCCGTCTCCATCGGTCATCTGGAAAGATTTGCAGCTGATTTTGAGCGTGAATCCGGCACCGCCAACATTCCAAAAACTGCCAAGCCCAATGGGATCAAAGTTGCCACAGTAGGCTCAGGTCCTGCGGCACTCTCTTTTGCTGGCGACATGGTAAAAAATGGTTATGATGTGACGGTTTTTGAAGCACTACACGAAATCGGAGGCGTATTAAAATACGGTATCCCCGAATTCAGGCTGCCCAACGCCATCGTAGATTTCGAACTTGACAACCTGAAAAAAATGGGCGTTAAGTTTGAAACCAACTTCATCGTAGGCAGAACGGCCTCTTTCGACGACTTGCGCGAAGAGGGATACAAGGGATTCTTCCTGGGAAGCGGGGCCGGCCTTCCTCGTTTTATGGATATTCCGGGCGAAAATTACAATGGCATTCTCTCTTCCAACGAATACCTCACCCGGGTCAACCTGATGGGTGCCAACTATGAAACCAACGACACACCGGTAATTCGGGGCAAAAGAGTGGCTGTCATCGGAGGAGGAAATACCGCGATGGACTCTGTTCGCACCGCGCTCCGTTTGGGTGCCGATCGGGCCATGATCATCTATCGCCGCTCAGAAGCAGAGATGCCCGCCAGGATTGAAGAGGTGAAACATGCCAAAGAAGAGGGTGTCGAATTTATGAATCTGTGCAATCCCCTTGAGTATTTTGCTGATGAGAAAGGCATGGTCAACAGGATGCGCCTCAACAGAATGGGTCTTGGCGAACCTGATGCCTCCGGCAGGAGAAGACCAGTACCAATCGACGGTTCAGAATTCGAACTGGACGTGGATCTGGTCATCGTGGCAGTAGGTGTTTCGCCCAATCCGCTCGTTCCATCCTGTCTTCCCAACCTGAATGTTTCCAAATGGGGTACCATCGTAGTCGACGAGAATAAGATGCAATCGTCTATCGAAGAGATGTTTGCCGGCGGAGATATTGTCAGGGGCGGTGCCACAGTAATCCTTGCCATGGGCGACGGCCGCAAGGCAGCAGAAAACATGCATATCTATCTTCAGAATAAAATTGCTAACACTACTAAAGTCAACTAAAATGCCTGATTTAAGTATAAAATATCTGGGACTAAACCTCAAAAGTCCGATTATTGCCGGAAGCTGCAGTTTGACCCATTCGATCGAACACCTCAAAGCCATCGAGAAAGCAGGCGCCGGTGCTGTCGTTCTGAAATCTGTCTTCGAAGAGGAGATCTATCTCGAATATGCCCACGAATTTGAGAAACTTGGGCCGATGGACAACAACCTGGAATTTCTCGATTATTACGATCTGGAGATCCGGAAAGAGAACCTGAAACATTACCTGCAGCTGATCACAGATGCCAAGGCCCAGCTTTCGATCCCCGTGATTGCCAGTATCAATTGTGTCACTTCCCAGGAGTGGGGTTTCTTTGCCAAGAAGATTGAGGCAGCAGGGGCAGATGCACTTGAGCTAAACCTTTTCATCTCGGCGAGCGATCTTTCCCAGACAAGCCAGGACAATGAAAGCACCTATTTCGACATCATTACCCGCGTTTCGCAAAAAGTGACGATTCCTGTCTCTGTTAAGATCAGCCACTATTTCTCAAATTTGGGAGGCATGATCAGGGACATTTCCTTCTCAGGTGTAAAAGGCATCGTTCTCTTCAACCGCTTTTATTCTCCCGATATCGACATTGACCGTGAAACCATTCATGGTGCAAATTTACTGAGTCACGACTCGGACTACTTGTTGCCTTTGCGTTGGGTCGCTGTCATGTCCAACAGGGTCAATTGTGACATTGCCTCCTCGACTGGAGTCCATAGCTGGGAATCTGCAGTCAAGATGATTCTTGCGGGTTGCAATGCAGTACAGGTGGTCTCCGCTCTTTATGAAAAAGGATTTGGTTTTATCGAGGAGATCAATCTGCAGTTGGCTGCCTGGATGACCGCACACAATTACGAATCTATTGATAACTTTAGAGGGAAATTAAGTCAGGTGAATTCTGTCAACCCCGCTGAATTTGAGCGTGTACAATTCATGAAAAATTTTGGCGAATACAAATCCGGTCATTAAATCGGCACAAATGTCTGTCAGCCATAGCATTACAAAGGCAATTCAGGAAAGTTATAAACGAAGAAACTTTCTCTTCGTTCTTTTGTTGTTTGTGGCTACATCCTTTTCATATGGACAGGAGAACAAAAACATGGATAAGGTGGTCATTGGAGATCTCCGCTTCATCCTGCATACCGTTGAGAGGAATCAGACTCTTTACTCAATTTCCAAAATCTACGACTGTTCGCAGGAAGAGGTTCTGGCCGCCAATAAAAATATCACCGGGATCATTAAAAAAGGAATGGTCCTGAAAATTCCTGATCACACTTACCAAAAACCGCTGGTTGCTAAAATTGATGAGAGCAAGTTTGTCCGGTACCAGATTGTCAGTGGTGACAATTATTACCAGCTCAATCTGAAATATGGGGTGGATGAGGAGGAACTTCTCAAATTCAATCCGGACCTGAAAGATGGCCTGAAAGCTGGCCATATCATTCTGGTCCCACTCAAGTCCAGGGCAAAAGCAGAACCGGAAGCCGTAACAAAAGAGGCACAAAAAAATGAACCTCCTGCAAAAGATTTGCAGTCCCCATTTAAAACAAAAGGATCAGACCAAACCTATAACGTCGGACTATATCTGCCAATTTCCGCAACAGTTGCAGATAGTTTAAAACCAACCGCCAAATCGCTTAGCTTTCTCTCATTCTACCAGGGGGCTTTGATGGCTGTCGATCAGTTGGCAAAGAGTGGAATCAAGGTCAAATTGTATGTTTACGATACAGAAAGAAGTACATCCAATGTAGACATGCTGGTTCGGAAGCCCGAATTTCTGTCCCTGGATCTTTTGATTGGCCCCGTCTATCCTCAGAGTCAGAAAGTCGTATCCGAACTCAGTGCCAAGAACAGAATCCCCATGGTGTCGCCGCTCTCCACCGATGACAAATATGCCAAAACGAATCCATGGTACTTTCAGGTCAATCCTGTCAAAAAAATGAGGATGGAAGCCACTGCTGATTATATTCTCAAGGAGTTTTCAAAGGAGAAAATAATCTTTCTGGAGAGCGACTATGGTGGTACAGAGACCCGTCAAATGAGGGAATACCTCAACAAAAAAAGAGGAACTCCAGAGGCAGCAAAGGGCTTAACTTCAGTATACAATATTTGGTCAAGGGGTACCGGCGAGTTGGAATCACTATTAAAATCAGATCAACCAAACATTTTGGTTATGGCGGATATCAACGAGGTTAATGTTAGCATTGCGATGAACCGCCTCTCCCAATTATCGAAAAAATATCCTCTGATCCTTATCGGTGTGCAGGAATTTTCACGGATGCAGAGCATCGAAATCGAGAACCTGCACAATGTCAACCTCCGATATCTTTCTACCTACTTTGTGAATTACAATATTCCGGCTGTCACCACCTTCGTGGAAAATTTCAAGACGGAGTTTGGCACCGAACCATCACTATTTGCCTTCCAGGGCTACGATATGACCACCTTTTTCCTGAAATCGCTGCAGAAAAAGGAAAAATTCTCACGCAATTCTCCGTCAGGCGGAGATGCAGAGTTGTTACAAACCTCCTACCATTTCACCAAAATATCCGATTTTGGTGGATATACCAATGACAATTTCACGGTAGTTGAGTATTCCAATACTTATGAAGTAAGGGCGCTGGGGGTTGTCAGGCATGGGGAATAAAAAGGATAAAGGATAAAGTTAAAAGGATAAAGTGAGGAACTCCGGAAATTTGTATATTTTGAACAAAATATGCTCAGAGCGTTCTTTCCTTTATCCTTTTAACTTTATCCTTTATCCTTTAATCCTTGCTTTTCCCCTCTTTTTTCTTCTTTTCCTCCTTAAGGCCCATCGTCATTGCCGTAAGTCCGGTAAGTCCGCCTAATTGCATGGTTTCCAGGGCGGTGCTGGGTACAATCACAATCGTTGAGTTTGACTTCAATCCTTCGTACAGCATGTTCATTGCCCTTAAATGAAGTGCGGTAGGATTGTTGGAATAGGATTTGGCCGCTTCCGCAAACTTCTCAGCCACCTGGCGCTCTGAATCACCCAGAATAACCCTGGCCTGACGTTCCCGTTCCGCCTGCGCCTGCATCGACATCGCGTCCTCCAGGGCCGAGGGGATCAGAACATCCTTAACCTCCACCGAAATGACGTTGATGCCCCATGGTTCGGTACGCTCATCAATAATGCTTTGAAGTTCGTTGCTAATCTTGTCCCTTCCTTCCAGCATATCCGAAAGCATGGTTTTGCCTATGACATCACGCAAGGCAGTCTGGGAAGCCCAATTGATTGCGCTTTTGTAATCGGCTACATCCAGGGCAGCCTTCTTTGAATCCAGGACCTTCCAGAACAAAACTGCATCCACGTCCACCGGTACTGTATCTTTGGTAAGGGTCTTTTCCGCTGTAAAAGTGGTGGCAATAACCCGTGTGTCAATCCAGTAAGGGATCATATCCACAACCGGTATAATAAAGAACAATCCCGGTCCCTTCAATGAATGAAATCCGCCCAGTCGCAGTACAACCGCTTTTTCCCATTGATCTGCGACCTTGATCGAATTGGATACGATAAGGGCAATCAACAAGGAAATCACATTTATTACCATTCCATCCGTGTTCGCCTGAGCGCCATACATGGAATAAGAAATTCCCACCCCGATTCCAAGAATGACAAAAAAGATCAACAATGCAAAATAGTTTGTTGTTTTCATAATGCTCCCTCCGTCTTTTAAGTTTTAAAACCGGATCCATTTCTGACACCCGCGTTTCAGATTGATGAGCATCCGATTTCACACTTAAAGATAGATAGTATTTAGGAGATTTGTACCCATAGCAGCATAAAATAAAATGGCTAGGAAGCTTAGGATTATTGAAGTGCAGAAAAAACAGTGTTATTTCAATAGCAACGGCATTTATGCCGTTGGATAGATTAATGTCAGGCGCTGGCTTTAGCCCAAATTTATTGTCTTTTGGGCTAAAGCCCCAGATCGCCTTCACATTTTACCGTAGCCTGAAGGCTACGGCTATTGAGGAAGAACCAATGAACCTATAAATCCGAAATAGAATGACAAAAAAAAGCTCCCAAAAAGGGAGCTCAATTATTTTATGCGGATGATCTATTATTTGTGATCAACAGAATACATGTGAACGATCAGGTCGACAACCTTGTTGGAGTAGCCCCATTCGTTATCATACCAGGCAATAACTTTAACGAAGTGGTCGTTCAAGCCGATACCGGCACCTGCATCAAAAATGGAGGTACGTGAATCAGTTAAGAAATCGGTTGAAACAACTGCGTCTTCGGTATATCCGAGAATACCTTTCAAAGGACCTTCTGAAGCGGCTTTCATGGCAGCGCAGATGGCTTTGTATGGAGCAGCTTTCTCCAGACGGCAGGTGAGGTCAACAACAGATACGTCAGGTGTTGGAACACGGAAAGACATACCGGTCAGTTTACCGTTCAGTTCAGGAATTACTTTACCAACAGCTTTGGCAGCACCGGTAGAGGATGGGATAATGTTCTGAGCAGCGCCGCGTCCACCTCTCCAATCTTTGGCTGAAGGGCCGTCAACTGTTTTCTGGGTAGCTGTTGTTGCGTGTACGGTGGTCATTAAGCCTTCGATGATACCAAAATTATCGTGTAATACTTTTGCAATAGGGGCCAGACAGTTGGTAGTACATGAAGCGTTGGAAACAAAGTTCATCTCACTGGTGTATTTGTCCTGGTTAACACCCATCACAAACATTGGGGTATCATCCTTTGAAGGAGCCGACATGATAACTTTCTTCGCACCTGCGTTGAGGTGGGCCTGGCATTTCTCTTTGTCAAGGAAAAGGCCTGTCGATTCAACAACATACTCCGCACCAATCTCGTTCCATTTCAAATCTGCAGGATTTTTCTCAGAAGTTACGCGGATTTTTTTACCGTTTACAACCAAAAACCCATTTTCAACTGAGACTGTACCTTTAAAACGACCGTGTGTGGAGTCGTATTTCAGCATGTAAGCCATGTAGTCAACGTCGATGAGGTCGTTGATTCCAACAATTTCCACATCGTTTTTTTCAACGGCTGCACGGAAGACCAAACGGCCAATCCGACCGAAACCGTTAATACCAACTTTAATCTTAGACATAATCTATTCGTTTAGAGAATTATAGAAGTATAAAATACCTGTTTAATAATGCAATACAAAGGTAATGATATAAATTCACAATCTAAATCATTGGGTATCTGTTGGGATCTCTTTTTACAAATTGTTAACGTAAAAGAGAGGTAAAGTAGCGAAAAGCGTTTGTCAAACAGGGGGATAAACGGACAAAAAGTCTCCGGCACTAATCAAACGCGGGGAAAATAGGGGAATTACCAAATAAATAGGGAAATCCTAACGATAGGACCAGGTACCCGTCTTTTTTGCCGGCTTCGGTTTATAGGTACATCCGCAACTTTTACACTGCACGAAAAGCATGGCTACAACCAGCAAAAGTGAAACTACTAAAAGGGATTTTCTCATTGCACCAAATTCGGTTTACATAAATAGACTATCAATCCGCAAATCGTTCAAGAATGGTCAAACACAGATTTGAAATATCATTTATTTCTAACCTGTAAAACCTTCAACCCAAAGCCAGAAAAGAATCAGCGTTTCTTTTGCCAGATATTTGAACTTTTGGCCGCTTTCGGTTTGTAGGTACATTCGCTGCTCTTGCATTGCGCGAACAGAATGGCTATCGATAGCAACAGGGAAAAAACAACAAGGGATTTTTTCATTGCAGGATATTTCGTTATCAAAAGTCGGAAAGTCTTTGTATCGTCCAAAATGAGCCGATGACGAGAATTGAACTCGTGACCCCTTCCTTACCAAGGAAGTACTCTACCCCTGAGCTACATCGGCAAAATCAGAGCGGGAGACGGGACTCAAACCCGCGACCCTCAGCTTGGAAGGCTAATGCTCTATCAACTGAGCTACTCCCGCAATGTTATAAGATTATAGCCAGATTCCGAAAAACATGGATCTGCGCCATTGGGTGGGGAAAGCAGGATTCGAACCTACGAAGGCGTACGCCAGCAGATTTACAGTCTGCCCCAGTTGGCCACTTTGGTATTTCCCCAAAATATTGGTAAGCAAAGAACTAAGATGAGCCGAATGTCAGATTCGAACTGACGACCCCGAGATTACAAATCACGTGCTCTGGCCAACTGAGCTAATTCGGCAAGTGGGTAAGCTACCTGCATCGCACCGCTACGACCATCTACCCTTGCTGTCTTCCGACCCTGGGGGAGTTCGACAGGAACTGATCGTGCAGGACTTACCCGCCGCAAAAGTAGGAAAAAATCGTTTTGTACCAAATAAAAAAAAACTTCACCCTTCATTTTTTATCGCATTATGTACACCGTTTTAATTTACAGCCAGTTACCAAACCAAAATAATTTGTGCCAATTTCCGGCTATGGAAAGGTTTTGCTAAATTTAGAATATATTTGTTCTTCATTTTGACACAAAAAACATTGCTTTATGGAACAAGAACACCAGTCTGTCAACCATTTTTCCATGATGTATGGTCTCTACCTGGGACTGGCACTCATTCTGAATCAATTGACATTTTACATTGCCGGCAATCCATTTTCTGATTTTGCGGGTTATCTAATCTACGTCATAATTATTGGGGGCTTAGGGTATGCCATGTGGACATTTGCAAAGTTGAACACAGAAGAGGGATTGCCCTACTCCAGGGCACTGGGACTTGGCACCCTTATCTCTGTTTTTGGAGGGGTCATCTTTGCCTTCTTTACCTACATTCTTTACAAATTCATTGAACCCGGAATGATTGAAAAAATGCTCTCTGTCATGGAGGAAAAATTGCTGGCCCAGGGTTACAAAGACGATTTTATTGAAAAAATACTGGGTGCTCAGAAAACTTACATGACTCCCGGGATTATGTCATTCGCCCAGGTATTCTCTATTACTTTTATGGGCTTTATCGTTTCGCTGATACTGGCCATCTTTTTCAAAAAAGAGGCTAAAAATCCATTTTATGGAGTAGAAAGCGAAGAGGATGAATATGAAAATTCATGATTCATTTCAATCTTTCATCCCGATCTCAATTGACAACTAAAATTATTTAATAGCCAACCATGGATATATCCGTAGTTGTTCCCCTGTACAATGAAGTGGAATCCTTGCCTGAACTTAATGCATGGATCGACCGGGTCATGAAAGCCCACCACTTTACCTACGAAATATGGTTCATTGACGATGGTAGCAACGATGGATCCTGGAGATGGGTTGAAGAGCAATCCCGTATCTCTCCTACCGTAAAAGGAGTTCGGTTCAGAAGAAATTACGGAAAATCTGCGGCTTTGCATACTGGGTTTGAAGAGGCAACCGGAGATGTTGTCATTACCATGGATGCCGATCTGCAGGATAGTCCTGACGAAATACCCGAATTGTATAGAATGATCAAAGAGGAGGGCTACGACCTGGTTTCAGGCTGGAAGAAAAAAAGGTTTGATCCGCTCTCCAAAAAGCTGCCCAGCAAATTGTACAATGCGACAGCAAGCAGTGTGACCGGAATTAAGTTACATGATTTCAACTGTGGTTTAAAAGCCTATCGGTATGAAGTGGTGAAAAGCATTGAGGTATATGGCGAAATGCACCGCTACATTCCCTATATGGCCAAACAGGCCGGATTCTCCAACATTGGGGAGATGGTCGTCAAGCACCAGGCCCGCAAATACGGTACCACCAAATTCGGATTGAGCCGTTTTATTTTCGGGTACCTCGATCTGATGTCTATCTCTTTTATTTCACGTTTCGGAAAACGTCCGATGCACCTCTTTGGAACCCTTGGATCGATGATGTTCCTCCTCGGGGCTATGGCAGTGGCCTGGCTGGGTGGGTACAAGATATACCAGCAATTCCATGGTATTCTCGTAGAACGGGTTACGCAAAGCCCCTATTTTTACCTGGCCCTCACCTCGATGATCCTGGGTACCCAATTGTTCCTTGCGGGATTTCTGGGGGAGCTGGTTTCCCGCACATCGACAGAAAGGAACCATTACCTTATTGATAAGAAAACAAAGGATAAAGGATAAAGTAAAAAGGATAAAGTAGCGGACTCCCTAGGATAGTACTTCTTGCATTGAGTTATAAGTTATGAGTTATAAATTATATGCAAATATTGATCAGAGCGTTCTTTAACTTTATCCTTTATCCTTTATCCTTTATCCTTTATCCTTTATCCTTTATCCTTTATCCTTATTTCGAGTCATGGAATTATCCGTTTTAAAGGACATAGTCATTATCTTTGCACTTTCATCCCTGGTCAACTACCTGTTTACCAGGATAAAAGTACCTACCATCATTGGTTATCTGCTCACCGGGGTATTGGTTGGCCCAAAATTGATGGGCATCATCAAGGCTCCCCAGGAGATAGAACTGATGGCCGAAATCGGCGTTGTTCTTCTGCTTTTCATGATAGGGATGGAGTTCTCCCTGAACCACCTCTTCAAGATTCGGCGCCGGGTTTTTCTGGGTGGTTTTTTACAAGTCACCCTCACCACCCTGCTTACGACTTTACTGACACACACCTATGATCTCAGCTGGAAATCCTCTCTCTTTATTGGATTTCTTACGGCACTGAGCAGTACCGCTGTTGTGTTGAAAATCTTACAGGACCGCTCGGAGATCACTTCAAACTATGGCCGTACTGTCCTGGGAATCCTGATCTTTCAGGATGTTATTCTGGTACCCCTGATGCTGTTTACCCCATTTTTGGGAGGGGGTGAGATAGATTATATTGGTCAGCTCTTCCTCCTGGCAATAAAATCGGTATTCATCATCGGATTCCTGTACGTAGGAAACAGATGGCTGATGCCGAAGCTGCTGCACAAAATTGCCATGACCCGCAACCAGGAGCTTTTCATGATGATCGTATTGCTTATTTGTCTGTCGGTAGCCCTGTTGACCTACCAAATGGGAATGCCACTCGCCTTCGGAGCGTTTCTTGCAGGATTGATGATCTCTGAATCAGAATACAGCCATGATGCATTTGGGAATCTTATCACCTTCCGGGATACCTTTACCAGCTTCTTTTTTGTCTCGATAGGAATGTTGCTGGACCTGAGTTTTGTCGCGGAACATTTTGCTGTAATCATAGCTGCAGTTACAGTTGTTGTCATCTTAAAAATGCTGGTAGGCGCCCTCACCGCCTTTTTACTGGGACATACTTTTAAAGGGACAATTTTGGTTGGGGTTGCCCTAAGCCAGGTTGGTGAGTTCTCATTTATTCTTGCCAAACTTGGCAAAGATTTTACCATCCTCAATGACTATTTCTACCAGCTTTTCCTGGCAGTGGCGGTAATTACCATGTCAATTTCCCCATTTGTAATTCAGCTCGGCTCCCGCATCTCAGCACTCTTGCTAAGGCTGCCCATTCCAAAATGGATGATCGACGGGCTCTTTCCTCTGATGCAAATCGATATTCCTATCCTACAGAACCATCTTGTATTAATTGGGAAAGACTCCCGCGCCCAAAATCTTTCCAGGATGGCCAAATATTACAATCTTCCTTACGTTTCCATCGTTTTTGATCCGGAAATTGCCAGGCAAAGACAGTTAAGGGGAGAAACCGTCGTTTATGGAGATGCCTTCAACATTCCGATTCTGGAGAAAGCATCAGTCGGAAATGCCCATATCATAGTGATCTCCATTGGAAAACTTGATGTCTTGAAAGTGATAATCGACAAGGTCAGGCAGTTGAACAAACATGCTTCCATTGTCGTCCGAACACGCCACATCGAAGACATTGAGGCGCTTTACAAAATAGGTGCGACACAGGTTATTCCTGAAGAATTTGAGACGGCAATTGACCTGTTTGAACGGGTAATGGCCAATTTTATGTTGCCGCGGACAGAGATAGACAGTGCCATCGACAAGATTCGAATTGATCATTACGGAATCTTCCTGGAGGAGACCAGCCCGACGAAGTATAATATCTCCAAGGATATTCCTGATATTGAAATTGTTCCGATGGAGGTCGTACAAGGAGCGCAAATCATTGGAAAGACACTTGCCGGGAGCCGGTTAAGGGAGCAATACGGTATCACCCTGGTAGCCCTGAAGCGCGAACAGAAAGTTATCGACCATCCAAAACCCTCCTTGGTATTCAGCGAAGGCGATGTAGCCTATCTATTGGGAAAAACTGAAAAGATTTCGGGAGTCGCAGCGCTTTTCTCTGCAGAATGACAATGAAAGTTGAGAGTTTAATAATGTGGAAATTGGAAAATGTGAAAATGTGAAAATTGGGTGGTCCCTGAGCAAAGCTGAATGGTGATAATTGGCTGATGTGCTGATTAGCTGATGTGCTGATTTGATAATGTAAAAGGGAGAGACAGGATGAGTTTAACCGCGAAATATTATAGTCCCGTCAGGGACGACCCATATTGTAGCCCGGGGTAAAGCGACGAAGGAGCGACACCCCGGGTTGAGAATGATGAATAACGAGCCGTCCGCGAAAAGATGTCAAAAAATGAGATAGGATCAGGATCGGACGGAATAAACGACCATTGAAAAGAAAGAAGAAATTAAAAAAGGGAAGCCTGCACACGAATTTGCAAGCTTCCCTTTTAAATTCTATTGGACGACAAGTTTTTGACAATCAAATTACTTCCCGCCAAATTGGTATCCCAAACCAATGGCGAATCCAAGATTGTGCTTTTTATATGTTTCGAAGTAGCTGCCTACAACCGGACTGGTCAATAACTTGTTGGCATCTGCATAATTGGTAACAATGGCCCCTAGATCTACTGTCAAGTTCCTGCCTGCCTTGATTTCAAATCCGCCACCAAAAGTCTCTGAATTGCTGTAAAAGCTGAAATCACTGTTGAATTGATCATAAACCCCCATTGCTGTGTGCAAATAACCCAAACTGATGGCGACACATTTCATCAGCTGATATTGCCCGCCGAAAGCGAGTTCCCATTCGTTGTTTTTAATGACCCTGGGTTGTTTGTAGATGTTGTTGCCCCAGTCAACTCCCTTGTCGTTGTAATGGGTGAAGGAAGCCGAAAAGTTAAACTTCTTTGTAATCTTGTAATCAGCCCCGATAGCGAATATTGCCGGTATATCACTTGAACTCTCTGCTTTGTCAGGAAACATACCCGTACCATCGACTTTTGTGCTGTTTGTTAAGGTCAATTTGGTCTTGAACTCATATTTCATGCCAATGTTCAATCCTTCGCAAGGTGAGATATTTAATCCCAGAATCGGGGTAAGGCCGCTGCCTGTCTGTTTTACATCAACCGACTTGTCAGCAAGCGCAGCTCCCGTAGCAACCATTGTTTTTGCCTGATCATTCAAAGTCGCAGCAGTGCCGCTAAACGTCGACTGAATGGTTGAGACAGGCATGGCGTTGATCTGTGCTTGTGTAACACCCAATCCAAGTAAACCACCTTCAATTTGCGCACGCTGTCCAGCGGAAATATAACCAGCCCCCTGTAAAGTACCAAGCGTATATGCACCGGCACCTGCTGCGATCAATGGTTGAACTCCTGCAGCTCCTGCGTTGGCCTGAGCAGCCAATCCTGTTAAAATCGGAGCCACCTCACTTGACAAATAAGTAGAGGCTATTTTGGATGTTCCATTGGCAGTAACCGAGATATTTTTAATACTTCCGGTGTAGGTATTGGTGGCCGGGATATAACGCAGACCACCGTAAACTGAAAATTTATCGTTGATCTTATAGGAAACTCCACCCTGGATACCCCAAAAGATAGATTCTCCCTTAAAAGAAATATCAGCTTTGTAGCCGGTGATACTTTGACCAACCTTGGTTAATCCGGCCAGTCCGGGAACCAGATTAGAGATATCCTTTTCGAAAGATGGTAAACCTTTGTCAAACTCGGCACTTCCACCACCGCTATTTGGACCAAATCCCAAAGAGTAGGCAATTTTATCCTTCTTATAAATGGCAAATGCAGTAGGGAAAACAGGAACAGTTATCTTTCCGTCATAAGTAGAAGAATTCAACAATGGATAACCGGATACAATTGTCTTGGTTTGAAAAAGAGTCTGGCTATTAACGGCGATGTAGAGACCATTTTCCATCTTCATCAATCCGGCAGGATTGAAGTAAACAGCATCATAGCTGGTTGACGCGTTACGTGACAACATCCTGATATATTGCGCACTCTGATTGCCATTCGTGAGAAGGCCACCCGCAAATACGACTCCAAAACACATCAATAAACCTGCTGTTGCAAATAGTTTTTTCATAGTTTTAATTTCAAAGATTTTGAGCAATATTGATTTAAATACCTTTTATAGTTTGTCTGGTAAAAAGCAAAGGAATCTCCCTAAAGTTAGAGCCTGAATGTTGAAGTTGTTAAACCATTTGCGAAGATAGAAACAATTTAATTAATTCCAAATTGCACCAATTTGGCTTTCAGTAAGATAAACTGGAAAACTATTTCCTTGATAAAACTCAAATAATTAATAAATTAGATGCATCTGCACTCCAAAACCACAAATTAGTTAATCCGAACAATATCAGGCAATTAGAATCCTTAACAATCTATTTAATCGTATAAAATGGATCAGCGAATTAAAAATATCATTGTCATCATAGCATTGGTGCTATTTGGTTTGATGGTTTACTACCTCAGTAACATCGTAGCCTACATTCTGATTGCGGCAGTGATGTCACTAATCGGTAGTCCTATGAACCAACAATTCCAGCGTATTCATTATAAAAAATTCAGGATTAGCAGAAGCGGGGCTTCTTTTCTGACAATTCTGACTTTATGGCTTTGTATCATTGGTTTCTTTAGCTTTCTGATTCCTTTGGTCGCCTCTGAAGTCAACCAGCTCTCTACCATCAACATTCAGGATGTGGTGAACTATCTAAACAACGCGTTTGTTCAGATACAAACCAATTATCCCAATTTAGTTTCCAACTTTACGCAAAGCACAACGCTAGAATCGTACCTAAAAACCCAGTTTTCGGGCTTTTTGAATTTCGGTCAGGTCAGTTCGGTCTTCGGATCCATCGCAACAGTCATCGGAAATCTGTTCCTGATGTTTTTCTCTGTCTCATTTATCCTCTACTTTTTCCTGAAGGAAGATGGGATGTTTGGGAAATGGATTATCATTTTATCGCCTGAAAAATATGAAGAGAGAGTGGGAAAACTGATGGACTCTATCAGCATTCTGTTAAAAAGGTACATGATAGGTATGCTGTTTCAAATGTTGGGAGTTATGGTCATTTCCACATTGGGCTTCACGGTCATAGGTTTGGGTTTTTCGCATGCGGTTGTGGTTGGGGTCTTTGCCGGACTGATCAATGTCATCCCTTACATTGGCCCATGGATCGGCGCGCTGTTTGGACTGGTCGTTGCATTGGCCAACAATCTGGATGCCAGCTTTACCGGAGTGACCCTGCCTTTGATGATCATGATTGTTGTCGTTGTAATGGTCGTCCAGTTTATAGACAACATGGTTTTTCAGACCATAATCTATTCCCATAGTATCAAAGCCCATCCACTCGAAATTTTCTTTGTTACCATGATTGCCGGTACTCTGGCAGGTATCCCGGGCATGATATTGGGTATCCCTGCATATACCGTACTCAGGGTAATCGCCAGCGAATTTCTGTCGGAATTTAAGGTGATCAAAAGCCTGACAACTATGGAATAGTCAAATGGAACTTTTATCCACTCGAAAAGCTATAAGAAGAAGGCCAGTAAGACACTTAGACTGTTTAAATTTATCTAAGGCTCGATCTGCAAAGTTGCTTGTATTTAATCACAGGAAAATTAACGGGTTTGAAAACCTTATTTTTTTCAGGCAACCTTAGTAGAAAAAAGGGAAAGTCCAGGGATTCACGCCCGCGTACAGATACTGCCAGAAGCTTGCATGTTGAGATCGGGCGGAATACAACGAATAATGAAAGTGGAATTTGCCTAATAAGGTAATAAGGTTGTGGTTATCTCTTCTCGTTCTGTTTCTACTAAGGTTGCCTAAAAAAATAAGGTTTTACAGAACAAGGAAAAAACAAGAATTACCTGATACTTATGGGAAAAATTTCAGCCGGCCATGGAAACGCCAATTATTCTTCCAATGCCAAAGGTTATTGCAGCGGCCAGCAAACCAAAAATCACCTGTCTGAACCCTGAATACCAGACATTCTTACCGGTGAACAAGGTGATGGCTGCACCAATTAAAAATAATCCGATTGCGCTAAGCCCAACACTTAGGATAATCGCCTTCATCCCGTTTGTAAACATAAATGGGATGACAGGGATAACTGCGCCAATTGCGAACAGGATAAAAGAATAAACCGCCGCTTCGACAGCAGAGCCTTTCAACTCCTCTTCATTGATTCCCAACTCCTCTTTTACCAGAAACTTATGGGCATGGTTTTTGTCTTTCATTATTTCGGTGGCCATCTCATTCGCTTGTGCTTCAGGAATTCCTTTAGCAATATAAATTAAAGCCAATTCCTGCCTTTCACCTTCCGGATTTGTCTCCAGTTCGTCCATTTCCAGTTGCATCTGGTTTTCATACAATTCCTGGGAACTCTTCACTGAGATCCATTCACCCAACGACATGGACAAGGCCCCCGCCAATAATCCGGCAAGACCGGCCAATAAAACGCCTGCTTGTCCGGAAGTTGCACCGGCGATTCCCATTACCAAACTAAAATTGGAAACCAAACCGTCATTCCCTCCCAATACGGACGCCCGTATGGCATTCCCACCAACTGAACGGTGTCTGGTCTCGAATTTTGCCAATTGGCTACCCGTTACATTTTCCTCCTTGTCAATTAATGCACGAAGGATTTTGACATGATTGGTCTCAGAGCCGGTTATTTCCAGGCTGTTCTTCTTCTTAACTGAAACAATCGCATTGGATAGGCTCTTTTCCGTATCCATCAGCACACCCAAAACATAATCATACCCGAATATCTTGCCGATCGTGTGTATGGTAAGGGCTCTCCATGAAGGCTGCATTAAGTTTTCTAAATCGATGTTCGCTTTTTTCGCAAAGGCCTCCGCATGACCCTTTTCAATCTCGCTCATTTGGAGAAACACCTTCGCGATAGTCTCATCTGTCTCATGATCTGCCAGTTTTCGGTATAAGAAGCTGGCGTCAATTTCAGTTTGTATATTGCTCTTTTTCATCCCTGTCTAAATCATTCTCCAAGTTTATAAACTGCCCTGAGTTTCAATAGTACCACAACAATAAATCCCCAGACGATAATTACGGATGCCAGATAGGTAACCAACAACCAAATTGGCGTCTTCTGAACGACATTCCATAGGGCACGTGGTTCATTAAGCGGTGGTTTGTCTGTCGGCAGCCCGATGGCCATGGTGGATTCGGTTTTTACAAGGCCGAAAAGTTCTTCATTCGAGAGTTGTGCTACCAAGGATACATTACCGGATGCATCTCCCGGTAGGTTTTTAGGAAATGTAAAAAGCGCCTTCCCTTCAACATCTGTATCCACTGGCTTATCAACCATCAGGTTACCAAAATAACGCTTGGCGAAAAGCTTAACCTCAAGTCCAGCAATGGGTTTCACCAATGATTCCTTCAGTCCGGTTAATTGAGCTACAATGGCGTTATGCGTTGGATCTGCGGTAAGCTTAAGGTCAACTTTATCAAATACTTCACCACCGAATGTCGGTTTAACCGCAAGTTGTTGATGGTAATCCTTGTTGAAAGTGCGGAGAAAAGCAATGATATTCCAAATATCGGCAGCGTTCAGAATGTTCTTGAAAGAGGGCATTGCCCCACGTCCTTCGCTGATCTTAAAATGTAGCGACCCATCCGTATTCTGCTGTAATTGGGCGGTAGCAGGATCAGGTGGCGGAGGTACCAGTTTTATGATATTGTTCTTGCCAGGATCGCCGTGACAGGATTTGCAGTTGGTCTGGTAAAGATCTTTCCCCGTATTCCGGTTCTGATCTGTGAACGCGGTTGTACTTAATTTTGCGCTGCGGTCGGCAGGGACTTCCCAGGGTGTTGTCTGAGCCAATAGTACAACCGCAATAAAATTGAGAACAACAAAAAAAATAGTTTTAAGTATCATCTGTTTTTGCTATTCATTTATTCGACTGGCTGCTGATCAGGATGAGCGCTCTCCTCTTCAGCAACTTCCCAGATAGGAATAACCGGGAACAGCTTCATCAGCACGGAGATTATCATCACTGCCAGGGTAATGGTTCCGACGGTTATCGCAGACTCCACGATGGTAGGATGATAGAGCATCCAGGCATCCGGTACATTTTGTTTTGGCAAAAATGGTTCTTCCATGGTGGGTACCACAATCAACAAGCGTTTGAACCAGGAGGCAATTAAAACCACTATAGCAATGATAAACATGGGAACTGGTTTACGCATGGGTTTGAAAAGGAGCAGGATCATTGGGATGATCAATCCAAGCAACTGCACACTCCAGAACATAAAGGCATGATCTCCAACAAATAACTCAATGAGGTGACGGGCTTCGAAAGTCTTCATCTTGTAAGCTGGAACCAGATACTCATTCAGGTTGAAATAGAAATAAACAATCGAAACGAGGAAGAGCAACTTGCCCATTTTGTCAAAATGTTCAACGGTGATGTACCTGCTCAGTTTGTAATTGTTTCTGACAATGAACATCAGAATAATGACTGCAGAAGAGCCTGCAACGAAGGCGCCGGTAAGGAAGTAGGGGCCAAAGATGGTGCTGTCCCAGCCCGGTCGGGTGGTAACTGCAAAAAGCCAGGAGGTAACCGTATGGATGGCGAAGGCAGTGGGTACAATCAATATCAACAGGATCCGGACCGCTTTCAGCAATATTTTGTATTGCTCTGGTTTGTGCTGGAAGTTAAATGATAGAAATTCGTAAGTTTTTTGCAGCCAGGCTGGCGTATGGCCGATCCGTCCCCTGCTAATCGCCATATCAGGGATCATGGTGAAAACATAAAGCAAAATACTGAGCGTCATGTAGGTGGTCACCACAGTCACGTCCCACAAAATGGGTGACTGAATCCTGCCAAACAAGAAAACAAAGGGGAGCCTCTCCGGTCGTCCCATATCAGACACGATAACCAATCCGGCAACAGCCGAGAAGGCAACAGCGATGATTTCAGCGATTCGGCCAATCGGTTTGACCCACTTGTAGCCCATCATTCCAAGAACGGAACTGATCAGCATCCCAACCAAGCTCGTGGCAACAAAAAAGACAAAGTTTGAAATGTACATCCCCCAGCTGACATAATCACGCAATCCGGTAACGATCAATCCCTTGTCTAATTGAATGTAATAAGCATATAAACAGACAAATAGAAGCATAGAAAGGCTTGACATCCAGATTAAAAAGCTCCTGTCGACCCCAACAGGACGCAAAATATCCGATGCAATACGATCCAGTCTTTTGTCTTGTAAAAATTTGGTATTTACTTCTGATGCCATAGTGGTTTTTCTAAGGTTAACTTTTCCTTTTCATTGATAAATCTGAACAAACAGCTCCCATTACAATCAAGATTTTCTCTTAACTTCGTATTTTGAATTGGGATAACAGATCTGAATCATTCTTACGATGTTGATGATATATTTCCAAACGATCCAAAAGGGGATTAAAAATTTTTCAAAATTACATATTTATTTTTAAATCGCTACGGTAGATGATTGATTTTTCGACGCTGAAACAGGAAATAGAAGGTGATTTGTTAACAGATGAATCAACACTAATTCTCTATTCCACAGATGCTTCAGCATACAAAGAACGTCCTGTTGCAGTCGTATTTCCAAAACACAAAGATGACATTCTTCGGGTGATTTTATTTTGTAATCAACACAATTTAGGTATTATTCCCCGGACGGCAGGCACCTCATTGGCTGGTCAGGTGGTTGGAAGTGGCGTCGTGGTGGACATTTCCCGGACCATGACCCAAATCCTGGAGGTCAACAAGCCGGAGAGCTGGGTACGACTCCAGCCGGGAGTCGTACTGGACGAACTCAATATTCACCTGCGGCAGTTTGAGCTTTTTTTCGGTCCGGAGACCTCCACCTCCAACCGCTGCATGATTGGCGGCATGGTTGGCAACAATGCATGCGGGGCACATTCGCTCATTTTCGGAAGCACCAGGGATCACTTACTGGAAGTTACAGGTTACTTGTCGGACGGTTCAGAAGTTACATTCAAACCCCTCACCTACCGGGAATTTAAATACAAAACAGTTGGCGACAAGCTCGAAAATTCCCTGTACCGCCAGATTGAAACGATGCTCTCAGATCCAATAAATCAGGAGCAGATTGAAACAGAATATCCCGAAAAAGCGCTTCGGAGAAGAAATACAGGATATGCACTGGATGAACTGATGCACTGCGAACTATTCTCAGACAGCACTTCCCGCTTTAACTTTTCAAAATTGATCGCAGGTTCAGAAGGGACTTTGCTCTTTGTGACGGAAATCAAACTCAACCTGGTTCCGCTTCCTCCCAAAGAGATCGGACTGGTCTGCATCCATTTTCATTCCCTGGAGGAGGCGATGGAGGGCAACCTCCTGGCATTGAAATACAACCCTGGAGCAATAGAACTCATCGATGATGTTATATTGAAATGTACCCTCGACAGCATTGAGCAAAGAAAGAACAGGTTCTTTGTCGAAGGGGAACCTGCCGCAATCCTGGTCCTGGAGTGGGCCCGTGAGACCAAAGAGGAGATTGCATCGTTGCATCAAGCCCTGGAAAGTGAACTGAGAGCCGCCGGGTTTGGATACCATTTCCCTTTGGTAACAGGTGAGGATACAAAAAAAGTGTGGGCCCTGCGCAAGGCCGGACTAGGACTGCTTTCCAACATTCCGGGAGATGCCAAACCGGTGTCGCTGGTGGAGGATACGGCAGTTGATCCACGTGTCCTTTCCCAATACATCGAGGAATTTAAGGAGATTATGGCTGCCCACGGATTGAATTGTGTCTACCATGCACACATTGCAACCGGAGAGCTTCACCTCAGGCCCGTCATCAACCTCAAAGATCCGGAGGGGGTCGTTTTATTCCGAACAATTGCCACCAAAATCGCCCATCTGGTCAAGAAATACAGGGGATCGCTGAGTGGCGAACACGGCGATGGAAGGCTCAGGGGGGAATTTATATCTGTCATCCTCGGAGCCCACAATTTCGAACTGATCAAACAGGTGAAGCAGTGCTGGGATCCCATGAACATTTTCAATCCGGGTAAGATCGTCAATACGCCGCCAATGGACAGCTCCCTGAGAATTCATCCAGGCGAGAATGATCCGGCAATTGAGACCTTCTTCGACTGGTCAGATTCCATGGGTTTCGTGCGTCATGTCGGAAAATGCAACGGATCGGGCGACTGCCGCAAATCAGAAATCATCGGCGGTACCATGTGCCCCAGTTACATGGCAACCCACGACGAGAGACATACGACACGTGCCCGGGCCAATTTACTGAACGACTACCTCCACAGCCGGACCACCAAAGAAGTATTCGAAAGCAAAGAATTGTACGATATCCTCGACTTGTGCATCTCGTGCAAAGGCTGCAAGTCGGAGTGCCCGTCGGGAGTGGATATGACCCGGATCAAAGCGGAGTTTTTGCAGCACAAGTATGATCAGGAAGGCTCTCCTCTTCGCTCAAAATTGGTGGCCAATATTGCTTCCATCTACAAATTGGGAACTCCGCTCCCTGGTGTGTTTAACTTTATGGTGCACAATCCGGTCACTTCTTCTCTCATAAAATCGGCAACGGGATTTGCAGGAAAAAGGAGCATTCCGGGACTGGCCCGGACGACACTCAGAAGTTGGTGCAGCAAGAACCTGAAAAAATTGAATGACCGCATAGAACATCCCAAAGGATCGCTCTACTTTTTCATCGATGAGTTCACCAATTACAACGACACGGAAATTGGCATCAAGGCCATCAGGGTACTGAACCATTTGGGATACCTGGTGCTGGTGGTTCAGCATGAAGTCAGCGGAAGAACATTCCTTTCCAAAGGTTATGTGCGGAAAGCCGCTAAAATTGCGGCCAAAAATGTAGCTATTTTCGGATCGCTGATTGACGACCAACATCCGCTGGTTGGCATTGAACCTTCAGCCATCCTCACCTTCCGGGACGAATATCCTGATTTGCTCCGCGGAGAGCAGAAAATTGCGGCGAAGAGGGTTGCGAAAAACAGCCTGATGATCGATGAATTCCTGGTAAGGGAGCAGGAAAAAGGAAATATTTCGGCTGAAAGTTTTACAAAGAACGAGTTGACTATCAAGCTGCACGGTCATTGCCAGCAGAAGGCCATCGCCTCAACTTTGCCAACGAAAAAAATGCTTTCAATGCCCGTCAATTACCATGTTCAGGAGATCCCATCCGGCTGTTGCGGCATGGCGGGATCGTTTGGGTATGAGAAGGAGCACTACGATTTGTCCATGAAGATCGGGAATCTGGTCCTCTTCCCTGAATTGCGGCGATTATCAGCTGAGGTGGTCGTTGTGGCTCCCGGAACGAGTTGCCGGCACCACATTTTTGATGGAACCGGGAAAAAAGCGGTGCATCCGGTGGAGATTCTGTTTGAGGCTATTGGCCGTTAGCTATTGGCTATTGGACTATAAGAATGAAAGGGGGTTGGCCGTTGATGTTTGGGCATTTTGGCGTCACCCATTGAATTTCTTTTGAAAATTGATGAGAGTTTTGATCTTAAGTAATAGTAACAATATAATGCCATCCAATTTTCCTGAGAATTTTGACCTCCCCCAACCCCTCCAAGGGAGGGGAGTAGTGCTCTGTCGTTGATTTGAAGACAAATCCGAAGTCTCCCCTTGGGGGAGATTTAGAGGGGTCAAATTTAAAAAATGAGGCATTATATATTTCCTTTAACTTAATATGAAAAGAGACAAAATATTCGGCCTGGAAAAGAATGTTTTTTACACAGGTCTCACGAGCTTTTTCACCGATACATCCACCAAGATGGTGTACAGTGTCATGCCCCTCTTTTTGCTGTCGATTGGCGCATCAAAAACAACCATCTCCCTGATCGAAGGGATCGCTGAGAGTACGGCATCCCTGCTAAAAGCCTTATCTGGGTTTTGGAGCGACAAGATCGGTAAGAACAAGCCTTTCATGATTATCGGATATGGGATCACAGCAGTTGTGACGCCATTTTATGCTGCGGTGGTCACTCCATTTCAGGTATTGTATTTGAGGTTCATTGAGCGTGTTGGGAAAGGATTAAGGACTGCGCCCCGTGATAGCCTGATCAGCGGATCAATCAGAAACAATGATGCCGGCAGAAACTTTGGGTTTCACAAGGCGATGGACAACAGCGGCGCTATTCTTGGTCCCCTGCTGGCCTTCCTTTTGCTCTATCTTTTCCCATTGAATTATGGCTATATTTTTTTGCTGGCAACCATACCGGCTATTATCGGGGTAATTACCATCATCGTGCTCATCAAGGAGGCTCATGCCGAGTACCCGCCCGAAAAGAGCGCTTTATCGCTAAAATATTTACCAAAAAGATACTGGTTTTTCCTCGCTGTGATTTTTGTTTTTTCCCTGGGGAACTCAACGGATGCGTTGTTGCTGGTGAAAACCAGCGAGACAGGGATCAAATCATCCTATATTCCATTAATTTTCATGATTTTCAACCTGGTTGCAGTTTTTCTCGCCATTCCTATCGGGAAGTTGTCGGACAAAATCGGAAGGGAGAAGCTGATCATCCTGGGGTTTCTAACCTACGCCGTTGTCTATTTTTTCTTTGGCAAATACAAGAATATCAATGTCTTCCTATTCCTGTTTGTCTTGTATGGATTTTACAGCGCACTGACCGACAGCAGCCAAAAGGCAATGATTTCTGATATTGTCAGCAAAGATTTAAAGGGCACCGGTTACGGCCTTTACCATGCGGTTCTTGGGATTACCCTACTACCTGCCAGTCTGATTGCCGGGATATTGTATGATAAGGTAAATTCTAATGCTCCCTTCTATTTCGGCGCTGTGATGGCGCTATTGGCAACAATTTTGATGATCCTTTTCACAATTACCCACAGAGCTAAAACCAAAATCCAAACGACTATAACATGAAAAAAATTTCCTTGCTCTCTTTTGTACTGTTGATCAACATGCATTGCACAAGTCAGACGACAAACAAACCTGATACCGGTACACCAATTGAACTCATCGCTGACAATGGCATTCTTACCTTAAAACTTGATTTAACCCGTGGCGGGGCCATCTCCTGGCTCTCGCTCTCCGGCTCCTCCCGCAGTGTGGTCAACATTGCCGACGAGGGAAGATACATCCAGCAATCCTACTATGCCGGGAAATCGCTCGACCGCAAGGCGGAAGGTCAGGCTCCAAGGTGGTCGCCCTGGCCGTGGAATCCGATTCAGGTGGGGGATGCCTTCCGGAACAGGGCGCAGATTCTGGATTATAAGAAGTCAGGCAACGAACTCTATGTCAAGTGCATTCCAATGCAGTGGGACATGAACAACAAACCTGCCGAAGCGGAGATGGAGCAGTGGACGACGCTGAACGGCAATGTTCTGGAAGTCAGGAACCGTCTTACCTGCCACCGCACCGACAATATCTATGGCGACAGCATTCTGTGCGACCAGGAGTTACCGGCCGTCTATCCCGTCTCAGCCTTGCAGAACCTTTACACTTACCAGGGAACTGCGCCGTTTACCGGGGCTCCGGCTATTCGGCTTCCGGTAAAAAATCTTTCGAGCGGGTTCTGGGGTATTTACGAGGATCTTCCCGAAAACTGGATGGCTTTTACAGATGGTTCAGGCTGGGGCATGGCAGTCTACAATCCACTCTGCAAAAAATTTCTGGCCGGCATGTCAGGCGTTCCCGGGAAAGAGGCGGCGGATGGTTCAACCTCCTACATCGCACCGGTGAAAAAGGAGGTTCTGTACAAAAATTCTGTATACGAGTATCGATATTACATTCTTATTGGAAATCTGGAAAAGATGAGAGAGAAGATTTACTCCCTAAAAGCCGGATCCAATTGAATTACCGATCATAGTAAAAAATAAACCACAATAGACACATAGGACACATAGCAGCGCTATTGTGGTCTATGTGTCTATTGTGGTTAAAAATTTAAAAACTTGAGTTCCTACCAGATTTTCGCCCTTTTTTCCGGCGCCAGATACATCGCCTGTCCCTCTTTTACATCGAAAGCGGCATAAAACTCAGGTAGGTTCTGTAGCGGTCCCAGTACCCTGAAGCGGCCCAGCGAGTGGACATCTTCCTTGGTGCGGCGAAGGATCTCCTTGTCGCGGGTATTTTGTCCCCATACATGGGCATAAGCCAGGAAGAAGCGCTGCTCAGGAGTGAAACCGTCGATGGGCTCTTTCTGGGTATTGGCTTTCAGGAATGCCTGATGTGAAATATTTAAGCCACCAAGATCGGCAATGTTTTCACCCAGACAAAGTTGTCCATTGGCGTGAATGGTGTCCAGAACTACAAATTTATTGTACTGATCCACTAACACCTTGGTGCGCTCATCAAATCTTTTGGAATCTTCGGGGGTCCACCAGTCGGTCAGGTTACCCGTTTTGTCAAATTTACGCCCCTGGTCGTCGAACCCGTGCGACATCTCATGCCCGATGACCACGCCGATGGCGCCGTAGTTTACTGCATCATCCCCGTCCTTAAAGAAGAATGGTGGCTGAAGAATGGCTGCCGGGAAGACGATCTCATTCTTGTCAGGACTGTAATAGGCATTAACGGTTTGAGGTGACATACCCCATTCCAGCTTGTCGACAGGCTTGTTGATCTTAGCAAGGTAGAACTCGGTCTCAAATTTATTGGCCCGAAGAACATTCAGAACATAGGCATCGTCCTTGATTTCCAATCCGGAATAGTCTCTCCACTTGTCGGGATAACCGATCTTCACATTGATGGCATGAAGCTTATCAATTCCCTTCTGCTTGGTTTCTGGGCCCATCCACTCGAGGTTCTGAATTCTTTCGCCCAGGGAAACACGAAGGTTTTCGACCAATTTTACCATGCGGTCCTTGGCTGCCTGTGGAAAATATGCTTTGACATAGAGTTGACCCAATGCCTCGCTTAAAGCGCCGCTGGTGAAGCCAAGTACCCGCTTCCAACGTGGTCGCATCACCTCGGTACCTGTCATTGCTTTGCCATAAAAATCGAAGCTGGCCTGTTCAAAACTGGATGAGAGATAAGAGGCAGTTTCGTTGATCAGGTTCCACTTGAGGTAGATTTTCCAATCATCTACCGGAATGGTTGTCAGCATGTTGCTGATCTCTTTGACAAAGATCGGCTGATTCAGGTTGACCGACCCCGGATCACCCAACCCAAGTTCCATAAAATAACGGTTCCAATTGAAAACGGGTGAAAGTTTAGCCAACTCCACGGTAGTAACCTTGTTGTATGTCTTGTTTGGATCGCGTTGTTCCAGACGCGTCATGGATGCTTTGGCAAGCTGCGTCTCCAGTGCCATTATTTTTTGTGCGTTCGCGGCAGAAGTGGCGTCATCGTTGCCAAGCAGTTTGAACATGGTGGTCATGTACGTAACATATTTGGCGCGAAGATCGACCGATCTTGGATCGTCGTTCACATAATAGTCCCTGTCGGGCATGCCCATGCCGGCCTGCGTCAGTTGCGCAATCACCATGGTGCTGTTGCGTGCATCGGCCGAGCCGTAAATTCCGAACAGCGGGGAGAATCCGTACTTGTGGAAACGGATCACAGCCTGCTGCACGCCGTCAGGTGTGCTGATTTCGTCGATCTCCTTCAAATAGGGAGAGATGTATTCGAGTCCCTGCTTCTCAATTTTGGCCGTATCCATGCCTGAGTTGAAAAGGGTGGCAATTTTATCGGGAACGGAGCCTTTTTCGTTTTTCGCGGCAGCAGTGGTTTTAACCAGGTCGTTCACCTGTTTTTCGGCCACTTCGGCCAGTTTGTCGAACGATCCGTAACGGCCACGATCGGCAGGTAACGGATTGAGCTTCTTCCATCCGCCATTGGCGTAGGTATCAAAATCGTTCCCCGGAACAACGGTCTTGTCCAGGTTGGCAGGGTCGATGGCAGGAACCGAAGTGGTTTTTTTCGGTTCAACGCACGACATCAGGGTAGCTATGATCATAAATGCGGAGATTGAAATAACTGTTAATTTGTTCTTCATAGTATTGGTTCTGAATTTTTAAGGTTCCAAAGATATTTATTTTGAGCAAATTGCAATATGAA
>JAVHPO010000254.1:0-8781 GCA_036170635.1 Prolixibacteraceae bacterium
GAAAAAGGAGGCATGCAGCTTGAGCAAGCGCTGAAAGAGGTGCCATCGATCAAAGCATCAGCCGTTTTCTACGACCGAGCAGTTGGTGCCCCCTATCTTGAAATCAAGCTTAACCGCGAGGCAATGGCCCGCTATGGTATGACAGTGAGTGAAGTGCAGGAAATTCTGCAGGTAGCTGTCGGTGGAATGGTTCTTTCTTCATCGGTCGAAGGGCGCGAGCGCTTCCCGCTGAGGGTGCGTTATGCCCGCGAATTGCGCGATAATCCGGATGACCTCAAACGTATCCTGATCCCTGCCATGAACGGTGTTCAAATTCCACTGAGTGAAATTGCCGATATCGATTACACGCGCGGTGCACAGATGATCAGAAGCGAGAATACTTTCCTGAACGGCTATGTTATTTTCGACAAGAACGAAGGCAAAGCGGAGGTGGATGTTGTGGAGGAAGCAACAAATTTCCTCCAGCAGAAGTTGAGTTCGGGCGCCCTCATTTTGCCTGCCGGAGTATCTTACAAATTCGCAGGAAATTACGAACACCAGATGAGGGCTACCAAACGGCTGGCAATTGTCATTCCCATTAGTTTGCTCCTGATATTGTTACTGTTGTTTTTTCAATTTAGAACTGTAACAGCCTCATTTATACATTTTTCCGGTGTCTTTGTGGCCTTCGCCGGTGGATTTATCATGCTGTGGCTGTATGGCCAGGATTGGTTCCTCAATTTTTCTGTGGCTGGTATAAACCTGCGGGATATGTTCCAGATGCACCCTATCAATCTGAGTGTGGCCGTCTGGGTCGGATTTATTGCCTTGTTCGGAATCGCTACCAACGATGGGGTAATTATGGGTACCTACATTCATCAGGTATTCGAAGACCGGCATCCTTCTACTGTTCACGATGTTCGCGAAGCAGTGGTGTCAGCCGGGCTGAAACGTGTGCGGCCTGCCATGATGACCACTGCAGTTGCGGTCATAGCATTACTCCCTGTTTTATCATCCAATGGTAAAGGTTCTGATATCATGATCCCAATGGCCATTCCCATGTTTGGTGGCATGGTCATACAAGTAATGACGGTATTCGTTGTGCCATTGTTTCAGGCAATGTGGAGAGAACATGCCATTAAAAATAACCACATAGACACATAGGTCACAATAGCTCCTATGTGTTCTATGTGCCTATTGTGGTAAAAAAATTAATTATGAAAACACTATTATTTCTGAGTCTTCTGACCTTATATATATCCGCATACTCTCAGACTGATTCTTTGCAATATTATCTGGAAACTGCTGCCAAAAATAACCCAACGGTACTTCAAAGGTATGCTGAATATCAAGCTTCCCTGCAAAAAGTACCCCAGGTTGGGAGTTTGCCGGATCCTGAGTTGAGCCTTGGTATTTTCCTCAGTCCTATGGAACTTATCGGTGGAAACCAGGTAGCTGATATTCGTTTGATGCAGATGTTTCCCTGGTTTGGTGTGCTGAAGAATGCCAAGGATGAAATGAGTTTGATGGCCAAAGCTAAATATGAATTGTTTCGTGATGCCAAATTGCAGGTTTTCTTTGATGTGCAACGTACCTGGTACGATTTACATAAGGTTCAGCAGAATATCCGTATCTCTGAAAAAAACATCGAAATACTTCACACTGTCGAAAGACTGGCGATTGTCAGGTTCAAAGCAGCTCCTGCAGGAGGAGGCTCCTCCGCGGCAGGTCGAACGAGTTCAATAACTGCAACCCAAAGTACCTCTCCCGGATCATCTGGGATGAACACCATGGGAGGAAATTCGGGCAATTCTGTCGGTTCTGTTCCTAATCAGGCCGGGGCATCCATGTCAGGAAGTCCAATGGGCTCCTCATCCGGCAGTTCCGGACTTTCGGATGTTTATCGAATTCAGATAGAAATGGGTGAGCTTCGCAACAATATTGAACTGTTAAAAAATCAGCGGAATACAATTACTGCTCAGTTTAACAGCTATTTAAACCGGTTGCCCGGTACTGCAGTAACTCTTCCCGAAGCATTAATGGCAGATAATTACCATCCATATTTTCCCGCAATTTCTGATAGTATTCTGAGCAACAATCCCATGCTGGGTATGCTTCAGTTTGAGCAACAATCGCTCGAAGCCCGCAAGCAAATGGTTACAAAGATGAGCTATCCAATGGTCGGTTTAGGCTTGAATTATTCACTGATTAATAAAAGTGAAATGTCAACCTCGCCCATGAATGGGAAAGATATGATTATGCCAATGGTTACGGTTACTTTGCCCATTTATCGAAAGAAATACAAGGCCATGCAAACCGAAGCCGACTTCTTGAAATCGGCCAATTCCCAAAATTACAAGGCAACTGCCAATTCGCTTCAAACCGAGTATTATCAGGCGATGCAATTGTACCAGGATGCGCTGCGAAGAGCAAAACTCTATGCAGATCAATATCGTTTAGCGTCAAAAACGCTCGATATCCTGTTCAAAAGTTTTGCATCCTCAGGTGCCAGTCTCACCGATATTTTGCGTGTCAGACAACAAACATTCGATTACGAATACAAACAAACAGAAGCAGTTGCCGATTACAACACTTCAATTGCCTGGCTTAAACGATTAATGGCATTTTCACAAATTCAGTAACCCGGAAATTCAAATAAGATGAAAAAAATCTTTTCAAATAAATACGTTCGCTTTAGCCTCATTCTATTTGGAGGCATTTTTCTCGGTTGGATATTATTTCACCCTGCTCCTACCAAAGAAGTAAAACACGATCATGCTACAGAAACGACTAAAGCGACCATCTGGACCTGTGCCATGCACCCTCAGATACGAATGCACGAGCCAGGTAAATGCCCAATTTGCGGAATGACATTAATTCCACTTATTCAAGGCGGAACTACAATCGATCCTGACGCAATTCACATGACAAAAGAAGCGGCTCAGCTGGCCAACGTCCTTACTTCCATCGTATCAAAACAAAATCCGGTGAAGGAATTACGTCTTTACGGCAAGGTTCAAGCCGATGAGCGGCTTTTACAAAGTCAGGTGTCGTATCTGCCTGGTCGAATTGAGAAATTGAATGTAAACTTCACAGGCGAACTGGTGCGCAAAGGACAAACATTGGCGGTTATCTATTCTCCTGATTTAGTAACCGCTCAGCAGGAGCTGCTCGAAACAGCGGCTACAAAAGAGTCACAACCGGCACTTTATGAAGCATCAAAAGATAAACTCCGTCAATGGAAACTAACTGATAATCAGATTTCATCCATCGAAACTACCGGTAAGGTGAAAACTAATTTTGAAGTTTTTGCCAATACAACAGGTATCGTCTCTGCAAGACGCGTCAACTCCGGCGACTATGTTTCACCTGGTTCAGTATTGTTTGATGTTGCCGATCTCTCTCACGTCTGGATCATGTTTGATGCTTATGAGAGCGATTTACCTTACCTCTCTCAGGGACAAAAAGTTACATTTACTATTCAGGCCCTACCAGGAGTTGATTATTCCGGAAACATCACTTTTATTGATCCAGTCCTTGATCCGGTCACCCGTGTTGCAAGGGTCCGTATTGAAGTCGGTAATCAGGGTGGAAAATTGAAACCCGAAATGTTTGCAACCGGTATCGTCAAAGCAAATATGAATGAAGATAAGGATAAACTGGTCATTCCCCGCTCCGCCGTTTTATGGACAGGCAAACGATCTGTTGTCTATGTAAAACAAACCAAATCTGATGAACCGGTTTTCAAAATCCGTGAAATCGAACTCGGCACAATGTTGGGGAACAGTTATGTGGTTATGAGTGGCCTAAAAGAGGGTGAAGAAGTTGTAACGCAGGGTGCATTTAGTGTCGATGCTTCAGCACAACTCGAGGGCAAACCGAGCATGATGAATCCAGAAGGAGGTAAAGTTTCATCCATGCCGGGAATGGATATGCCGGGCGATAATAAAGCCGGGGATACTAAAAGCCTGCCTGCTAAGGATAAGCCTGTTGATACCAAATCTAAAGATGATAAAAGCATGCCTGGTATGGATATGTCTGATGCTCCGAAACCAAATACAAATGCGTCACCTACCGGGAATACCAAGTCTCAAACCTTGCAGCACACCATGTTTGGCGTTTCCGGCAATTGTGATTTGTGCAAAGAACGGATCGAAACGGCTGCCAAATCAGTTTCCGGAGTAATGACAGCCGACTGGAGTGCCGAAAAGCAAATGCTGAATGTTCAGTTTGATCCGGTCAAAACCAATTCAGATGCCATTCAGAAAGCAATTGCCAATGTTGGTCATGACACAGAGAAGTTCAAAGCACCTGATGATGTTTACAAAAAATTACCGGAATGCTGTTTGTACAGGAAAAAGTAAAGCCCATTTGATTAACATTTTTTTCAGAAAACTTCCGACTTAGGTCGCTATCGCTCTTAAAATGTGTGAATTATATAAATCCATTCTGGAATTGTATAACGATTCCTGGAATTAAAGGATTTACCTTCGTAAGATGAAAAGCATTCGCACGTTGGACATTGCAAAGAAATGCACAGAAATAGATCGCAACGGCACTGTTGAGTGGAGCAATGCAAGCAAAATACAATTAGTGATAAGTTAACTGGTGAAAAAACTATTATCCATCTCATTCGCTTTACTCATCCTGCTTTCGGGCATGCATTTCACTATTGACACGCATTATTGTGGAGGTAAATTTGCAGCTTCCAAAGCATCATTTTCTGGTGAACTGGCTTCATGTGGTATGGAAGGTCTTGTTGATGAATGTTCTGCTCCGGGCATTCATCTCAAAAAACATTGTTGTGACGATAAGGTTTCTGCTCTTGCAGTCGATCACAATTTTGCCCCTTCGTTTACCGGGTTTACTACGTTTGCACAACATCTTTTGCAGGTTTATATTGTACCTTTAAGCCTTGAAGTTCATTCACTCAGCGTTATAAATCATATTAGCACAAGTGTCAGTCCGCATGGCAATTTCCTGATACATGCGGTATCCTTGCCCAAAATTTGTGTTTTCCTGATTTAAAGTTAATTCCCCACTACTTATTTATTTGAAAGGTTATGCAACCTTTTCTGCTATGGACTTTGCCTTGAAACGTGATCCGTAAGCTTGCGGATGATGCTATTAACCAATTTATTAACATCAATTTTAAAAAATCATAAATAATTAATAAAATGAAAAATATAAAAAGTGAAAAAAAGGAAGTAGTAAAAATCTACACCTGCTCCATGCATCCTGAAGTGAGGTCGGATAAACCCGGCAAATGCCCAAAATGCGGTATGACCTTGATAGAGAAAAAATAGAGTATTAAGTCTGAGAAGAATTATAATTCAATTCAAGATACAAAAATGGAACATTCCCATCAACCCAAATCGCATGCAATAATGACAACTGAGGATCATTCAAAAATGGATCATGGCTCCATGCAACATGGAGACAACCCGTCAATGGGTATGGAAGGGCATAATCACCATACCATGATGATTGCTGATTTTAAAAAACGGTTTTATCTGGTGCTTATTCTGACTGTTCCCGTCATGCTGTTATCAGCTATGATACAGAAATTTATGGGTGTCGATTGGCAGTTTACAGGTTCCAAGTATATTTTACTTGCCTTATCAACCGTGGTGTTTTTTTACGGTGGCTGGCCTTTTTTTAAAGGATTGGTTACTGAAATAAAAACAAAGACTCCCGGCATGATGTTTTTAATTGGCTTTGCCATAACGGCGGCTTATATCTACAGCGTTGCCGTTGTTTTTGGTCTGGAGGGCATGGATTTTTTCTGGGAACTGGCAACGCTGATCCTGATCATGCTTTTGGGACATTGGATCGAAATGAAATCGGTTGCCGGGGCATCAAAAGAATTAGAGTTACTGGTTCAGTTGATGCCAGCCGATGCGCACATGGTAATGCCTGAAATGGTGCATGATGTAAAAACTGAAACGCTGAAAGAGAACGACATCATTCTTGTCAAACCAGGTGAAAAAGTTGCCGCTGATGGAATAATCCTGGAAGGGGAAAGCTACCTGAATGAATCCATGATTACCGGAGAATCAAAGCCTGTTCAGAAAATAAAAGGTCAAAAAGTAATTGCCGGTTCAATCAACGGGAATGGATCGATTAAAGTGACCGTATCTCATGCCGCAAAAGATTCTTACATCTCACAGCTGGTAAAGCTGGTTGATGATGCTCAAAAATCAAAATCAAAAACCCAGTTACTGGCCGACACCGCTGCCAAATGGTTAACCATTATTGCAATTGTTGCGGGTATCGGTACATTTTTATTTTGGTATGTTACCGGGCAAACTATAGCCTTTGCCATGGAAAGAATGGTTACGGTAATCGTTATCTGTTGTCCTCATGCTTTAGGATTGGCAGTGCCATTGGTAGTCGCAAAATCAACAGCCATATCGGCTAAAAACGGATTGCTGATCAAGAACAGAATCGCATTTGAAAATTCAAGAAAAATCACGACAATCGTATTCGACAAAACGGGTACACTTACCGTTGGTAAATTTGAAGTATCAAAAATTGTTTCCCTGAAAAGTGATCTTACTGAAGATGAAATCATTCGGATAGCAGCTGCATTGGAGCAACAATCAGAGCATCCTATTGCAACAGGTATTCTTCTAAAAGCAAAAGACTTATCTGTCGATATTCCTCCAACAGAAAGCTTTAAAGCCATCACCGGGAAAGGTATTGAAGCCACCGTTGAAGGTAAAAAGGTACTGGTTGTTAGCCCTGGCTATATGAAAGAAAATAAAATTGCTGTTCCCGATGATTTTAAGGCTGATGATACTGAAACGGTTGTATTTGTAATCATCAACAATGAACTGGCAGGATACATTGCTTTGTCGGATGAAATACGACCGGAATCAGCCGAAGCAATTAAAACTTTAAAAGAAAACCACATTAAATCAATACTGCTTACCGGCGATAACAGTAAAGTTGCGAAAAGTGTCAGCGACAAATTGGGGTTGGATAGCTTTATTGCTGAAGTATTGCCCGATCAGAAATTAGAAAAGATAAAAGAACTTCAAAGTAAGGGTGAATTTGTAGCCATGACAGGCGATGGCGTAAATGACGCACCGGCACTCGCACAGGCCGATGTGGGCATTGCGGTAGGTTCAGGGAGTGATATTGCGGCGGAAACTGCTGGTATTGTTCTGGTAAATAGTAATCCAAAGGATATAGTAAACCTGATTCTGTTTGGAAAAGCTACGCATCGCAAAATGATTCAAAACCTGATCTGGGCAACAGGTTATAATATTGTGGCCTTGCCCCTGGCCGCCGGAATTCTTTATTCCTGGAAGATACTACTCACTCCCGCCATGGGTGCGGTGTTTATGTCTGCAAGCACGGTGATCGTGGCAGTCAACGCGAGTATGTTGCGGCTGAAAGACGAGCCTAAATCAGATTCCAAATCTGAACCTCAAACAGAAGCCAAAGATGAGAATAAGCCTGAAGCTAAAGACGAAACTGAAACTAAAGCTGGGGTCAGGTCTGAGGAAAATACCAATATACCTTCCACTGTTAGTCCTGAAATCGTCAAGCGGGTTCATGAATTTTACGAAGAACTGGGACGCGAGGACGTTCAGGCAGTAATGGATATGGAGAAAACGGAGCAGGAAATTCCGAAACCGGAAATAAAAGCTGAATCTCAACCAGTAACTAAGAGCGAACCTAAAGTCACAGACGAACCCAAGTCTGAAACAATTGCTGATAAAACTTCAGATTCGACGCCGGAACTCGTCACACGGGTACATGAATTATATGAAAAGCTGGGGCGCGCTGACGTTTCTGCAGTTCAAAACCTGGATGAAACGGAGCCGGAGGTTCAGAAACAGGAAGACAAGGTTGAGCCTAAACCTGAAGTCAAAGCAGAGTCCAAAATTGATGTAAAAGTGGATTCAAAACCTGTTGTAAAAGTGGAGTCCAAGATTGAAGCCAAAGATGAGCTAAAGCATGTAGAAAATGATGAACATCACCCTGATGCGAAAGCTAAGGCCAAACCTGAAGAAAAAGCCGGGCATCAACATGATATTAAAGCCAAGTTCAAACCTAAAGTAAAATCCGGGCATAAACATGTTGTTAAGGCCATGCCTAAACCCGGTTCCAAAAAATAATCAATTTTTAAAGACCGGTTACAGGAATTTTCGAATAACAGAAAAAACTGACAACCAAAATCAATAAATAATATTAACAAACAAAAAATCATGATCATGAAAGATTCAAAATTAGTGACCAAAGACCCCATCTGCGGAATGACCGTGGACGAGGCAACCGCTCTCAGCACCGAGCGCGATGGCAAAATGTTCTATTTCTGCTGCGACCAATGCCGGCAAAAATTTCTGTCCACGCCTGCCGGCTCCAAACCGGAGGGCAAGTCAGGATGCTGTTGTGGATAAGGCACTTAGTCATAAGAAAAATAAAAATCCATACTGAACACAGTGTCAAAGGACAAAACTTTAAAAGGAGGAACTTTGATGAGTAGTTTTAAATTGCATCGCCTGGGGCAGATTATGGAACCTGAACCTGGCAATCCGATGGAGACGGAAGGTGTCCTGAATCCTGCAGCCATTCGTGGCCCTGATGGTAAACTTTACCTGTTTCCACGACTCGTTGCGCAAGGCAACTATTCGCGAATCGGTATTGCCCGGGTTCTGTTTAATGAGTCTGGTGACCCGTTCGGAGTCGAACGGTTAGGCATTGCGCTGGAGCCGGAAGCTGATTATGAATTTCGAGCAGATGGCAGCGGTGGATGCGAGGATCCCCTGGTAACTTTTGTTGAGCCGCTCA
>JAVHPO010000254.1:8881-12987 GCA_036170635.1 Prolixibacteraceae bacterium
GCAGATGGCAGCGGTGGATGCGAGGATCCCCTGGTAACTTTTGTTGAGCCGCTCAAACACTATTTGATGACTTACACCGCACATTCTTCAATCGGTCCGCGAATCACTATTGCCGTGTCGGACGATTTGTTTCACTGGAAGCGTCTGGGGCTTGCTACCTTTGCTCCGTATCTCGGCATCGATTTCGCGCATGTGAATAACAAGGATGCCAGCTTTTTCCCCGTCGCCATTCCGAATCACGCCGGAAAAATGCAACTGGGTATCCTTCACCGGCCGCTTTTCCCAGGCACTCTTCCGGAGGAAACCGCCTGCCAGGCTGCTTGTCGCAAGGTGGATATCGAACATGAAAGTATCTGGATATCTTACTGCCCGATGGGCTTAGACGATCATGAATCACATCATTTGGGTTTATTTAACTCACATCACCGGTTGGCATCCCCTTTTTCGCCCTGGGAGCGACTCAAAATCGGCGGTGGCACTCCTCCCATCCTCACGCGTCATGGCTGGCTGATCGTCTACCACGGTGTGAATGAGGTGTCGGAGCCGGGTAGCAAGGAACTTCATCTGCGCTACTCGGCAGGGGTTATGATACTTTCGAAGGAGCATCCGAGTGAAATCCTTTATCGTTCGGTAGAGCCGGTTCTAACGCCGATGATGCCAGAAGAGCGAAACGGAATCGTATCCAATGTTGTATTCCCAACAGGTATCGACAGGCGCGATGATCTTGGTTTACCCGACCGCTTCGATGTATATTATGGGATGGCCGACAACCGAATTGGCGTGGCACGCCTTGATTTGCCAAAGGACTTACCGTCTGGAGGAGTCGCTGATCCGCCGGGGGCAAAAGTGTAACGCGCCCGAGCGGTGCAGATCAATGGACAGGGATAGCGTAACATCTGAAAACGTGTGAATTATATAAATACATTCATGAATTCTGTAACAGCTTACATCCTCAAAGGACACAACTTTGTTGAATGAATCATATTTACAATTAAAAAAATTAAAACATGAAAACACTACAAAAAATTACATTGTTTATAGCTTTAGTAGCGCTGTTCGCATCTTGCCAATCCAATACAGACGTAGACAAAATTCTTTTAAATCAGGATACAAGAAAAGCTATCATCGACAAAATTGCCAATGATAGCAATCTGTCAAAAGAAATGACGGAAACTATGATGAAAAGTAGTAACGGTAAATTGATGATGCTCGCAAATGATAATTTGACCATGTTGATGATGATGGAAAACCATGGGAAAATGATGAAAATGATGAAAGATGATCCCGGCATGATGAAAAGTATGATGTCCGATATGATGGAAACATGCAAAAGTGACACTGCGATGTTGTCTTCAATGTGTAAAAACATGATGGAAAGCCCGCAAATGATGGACATGATGCACAAAAACATGGGGGGAAAGATGGATATGAAGGGGATGAAAGGAATGAACCATAAAACCAAATAGAAATTCAATCAATAAGGTTAAATACCTGAATATGCATTACTATTGACGGGGTCACTCAGAGTCACCCCGTCAATTTATAGTTTCAACTCTCATAATAGTCAATATATCTGAATATTAAACAACCATTTTTCACAATCCTTTCACCGGTCCTAATGTTAAATTTATGTTACCAATAAAAATAAAAATAATTAGACCGATTTAAATAAAAATTAATACATAGGTTTGCATCTGGTGTTATAAACGAAAACATCTAAAAAATAAATATGATTCTGACATTCTCCAATAGCCCACTTTGTATGTGTATGTGTTGCTGTATGTTGTTCCAACATGTGGAGGGTGGCGCTATGCTTTGTTAGATGCAGATATAATATAAAGACTAAATAGCAATTCAGCCCTTCACAAATTTTGTGAGGGGCTTTTTTTTACCCAAAAATTCAGAAATAATCAGGATTAATTTAATTTTTAACCAGAAGGAGAAGACAAAAATGAAATTAAAAGTAAACGGAAAAGAACAGGAGTTCATCCAACTCCAAATCGGATTGATTGAGTTGTTACAGCTAAATAAGGTAACCAAACCTGAATTAGTTTCAGTACAGCTAAACGGCTTCTTTGTTAAACGGGAAGCTTACCAGGAAACCATTCTAAATGAAAATGATGAGGTGGATTTTCTCTTTTTCATGGGAGGTGGCGGCTTTTTTAACTGTTACAATTGACACCATGGAAATAAAAGGCTTTTCAACCAGGGTAATTCATACCGAATACACCAAAAAGGATGCTCATAATGCTTTACAAATGCCAATTTACAGCAATGCTGCCTTTGAATTTGACACGGCGGAACAGATGGAAGATGCTTTTCTGGGCAGATCACCCGATCACGCCTATTCACGCATTTCGAATCCTACCGTGGAAAATTTCGAACAACGTATCCGTTCAATAACCGGGGCTTTAGGCGTAACAGCAGTGAGTTCGGGAATGGCAGCCATTTCGAATGTCTTCTTTACGATTGCCAAATCGGGAGATAACATTATTACATCCAAACACTTATTTGGGAATACCTATTCTTTTCTAACATCAACTTTGCATGCCTTCGGCGTGGAAACCAGGTTTTGTGACCTTACAAATGGTGAAGAAGTAGCCAATGCCATCAATGAGAAAACGATCGCTATTTTCTTTGAAACCATTACCAATCCACAGCTTGAAATAGCAGGCATTGCGTCACTTTCAAAGGTTGCCAAAGAACACGCGGTACTTTTAATTGCGGACTCGACTTTAACACCACCCAATATTTTTACTGCTTCAGAATATGGAGTGGACATCGAAATCATTTCCAGTACCAAAATGATAACCGGCGGGGCCACTTCCATGGGAGGTCTTGTACTTGATTACGGCATATTTGATTGGTCCGGGTTTGCCAAGCTAAAAGATCTCGCTCAACGCTTTGGGCCTTTTACCTTTAACGCCAAACTCCGAAAAGAAATCTTCCGGAACCTGGGTGCTTGTTTATCTCCTTATCATGCTTATTTACAAAGTCTTGGACTTGAAACCCTTTCGTTGAGGTTCGATAAGGCTGCTTCCAATTGCCTTATGCTGGCCGAATACCTGCAAACTGAAGAGAAAATTACCCGGGTGAATTATCCCGGACTGAAAACTTCAAGATATTATGAAGTTGGTAAAAAGCAGTTTGGGAACTATCCGGGTGCGATGCTCACCTTTAATTTCAGTAAAAGGGAAGAATGCTTCGAATTTCTTAACAAATTGAAGTTAATAAGCAGGGCATCAAACATCTACGACAACCGGTCACTGATCATACATCCTGCATCGACTATTTTTTGTGATTACCCACCTAAAAAAAGAGAGGAATTGGGCGTCTCTGACACCCTCATTCGTTTATCGGTGGGTATTGAAGATATTGAGGATTTGAAGGACGAATTACATGCTGCATTAAAATAAAAAATATGGAATTTACTGATTCACAGATCGAACGCTACAGCAGGCACATTATCCTTGAGGATGTTGGTGTTGAAGGACAAATTAAAATCTCGGAAGGAAAAGTATTAATTGTCGGTGCCGGTGGACTTGGGGCGCCTGTTGCCCTCTATCTTGCCGCCGCCGGGGTTGGCACCATCGGCATCATTGACGGGGATGTGGTTGATTTGACCAACCTTCAGCGCCAGGTAATCCATTTTACACCCGATGTTAACAAGGCCAAAGTATTATCAGCCAAAGAAAAAATAGAGCAACTAAATCCTGATGTAGAAGTAATTGTTTACCAGGAGTTGCTCTCAGCCTACAACATCTTCGATATCATCAAAGAATACGATATCGTGGTGGATGGTACAGATAACTTTCCAACCAAGTTTCTGATCAACGATGCCTGTGTACTTGCCCAAAAGCCTTTTTCGCACGGAGGGATTCTCCGCTTCGAGGGGCAGACTTTTACCTACACTCCTGGCAATGCCTGTTATCGCTGTATTTTTAACAGTCCTCCGCCTCCCAATGTGGTTCCTACTTGTTCTCAGGCAGGAGTTTTAGGTTCTATCGCAGGTATGCTTGGAACGATCCAGGCAACTGAGGTATTGAAATTTCTGATTGACAAGGGAGAGTTGCTGACCAACCGGATATTGACTTTCAACGCCCTTG
>JAVHPO010000255.1:0-12976 GCA_036170635.1 Prolixibacteraceae bacterium
ATTTTAATGTATTGCAATTTTTATCGTCAAAAGTTGACAAAATATAGCATAGGGACATCACAACTTGTGCTTTCAATGAATGCTTTAAAAACTGCACACTTTAATCTGCCACCCAAAGAAGAACAAACCACTATTGCCCAAGTACTTCAAGCAGCCGATAATGAAATACAGCTGCTCAAAGCCAAAACCGAAAAGCTGCGCGAGCAGAAAAAGGGGATGATGCAGGTGTTGTTGACGGGGAAGAAACGTCTGAAGCAGGATTTACAGGATAAAGAATTTTCAGGATGAATACAAAACCAAAAAACGATTGAAATTTAATAGTTAAAATATGGCTAAGAAACTGATCAAAGTAGCAATAGCTTATGATTTTGATGGCACTCTGGCTCCTGGGAATATGCAGGAGCATGCCTTTTTGCCCTCCCTGGGAATTGACCCAAAATCGTTTTGGGGCAAAACAAAGAAAAAGGCAAAAGAAAATGACATGGATGAAATTCTTGCATATATGCAATTAACTCTTGAGGAGGCAAGAACAAAGAATTTCCCAATCAGAAGATCTGATTTTATGCAGTATGGCAAGGGCATTGAATTCTTCGAAGGTGTTGAGACTTATTTCGGCAGGATTAATTTATATGCAAAAGAGAAAGGAGTTATAATAGAACACTACATTATATCGTCAGGACTACGTGAGTTTGTTAAAGGGACGAAAATAGCAAAGCACTTCAAAAATATTTTTGCTTCCGGGTTCGAGTATGATGCAAGTGGCGTGGCTGTTTGGCCAGCTTTGGCAATAAATTACACCAATAAAACCCAGTATTTGTTTAGGATTAACAAAGGAATTAATAACTCTTACGACAACTATGAAATCAATAAATTCATGCCGGAAAAAGAGCGCTATATTCCATTCGAGCAAATGATTTATATAGGTGATGGCGAAACGGATGTTCCTGCGATGAAAATGATTAAATATCAGGGAGGTAAAGCAATAGCAGTTTATAATCCAAAGATTAGGGCGAAAAAGAACAAGAAGTCACCAAAACAAATTTGCGAAGACCTAATTAGTCAAAACAGAGCAGATTATATTGCCCCGGCAAATTATTCAGATGGAAGCGAACTGGATAAGATAATTAAGCTAATCATAGATAAAATTCACTTGGAGAATGAACTCAAGAAATACATAAAGTAAATAGGGTATGACCATCGATCAATTAGTACAGCTTAAAGAAAGCGAAGACAAAGTGGAGTTTAAAGAAGCAAAACATAATTTCTCTTTTGCTGGTAGCGAACACCGGGAACAAGAAGAAAGGCGGAAATGCTTTTTGGGATATATGGTGGCATTTGCCAATGAAGGAGGCGGAACACTGGTGATGGGAATGACAGATGAGTTCCCTCATCAGGTAGTAGGTTCTGATTTCGCTGTCGGTAAAATTGGTGAATTGGAAGATGAGACATATTCTCGACTCGGAATTAGGGTAAAAATTGAAGAGTTGCATGATGGTGGAAATAGGGTTTTGAGTATCAACATTCCATCCCGACCAATTGGCAAAACATTAAAGTTTGAGGGTGTTGCACTTATGCGTATTGGCGACAGCTTGAGAAATATGAGCGACGAAGAGATGTTTGCCATTCTATCTGAGCAGGAACCCGATTTTTCGGCCAGAGTCTGCGTTGGTATTTCAATAGCCGATCTGGATGAAGCTGCGATCCAAAAAATGAAAGAAAGCTATGCCCGCAAGCAGAAGAATTCTGGTTTTCTGCAACTCAGCACTGAGCGAATGTTGACCGATTTGAAACTATTGGAGAATGGCAAACTCAATTATGCGGCATTGATGTTGCTGGCAAAGAAAGAAGTTATAGATGATAAACTACCCCAAAGCAAAACCATTTGGGAGTTTCGCAACAGCGAAGCACAAATACACCACGATGTCCGTGAGATAATCGATGAACCCTTGTTTATAGGCATTGACAACATCTGGAAACTGATTAACCAACCCACTTTAAACAAGAAATACCCGGTACAATTGGGAGCTTATATTTTTGATTTGTACGATTTTAACGAGGAAGTGATTCGTGAGGCTGTATTGAATGCCATTGCACATCGTGATTACACCATCACCAGTGAAGTAGTAATCAAACAATTTCCCAATAAAATTACCATCACCAACCCGGGAGGTTTCCCGAAAGGGGTAACCATAGAAAACATTCTTACAGTAAGCAGTACACCCAGAAGCCGTTTAATGACCGAAATTTTAGAAAAGACCGGATTGGTGGAGCGCAGTGGTCAAGGTGTAGATAAAATCTTCTCGATCACCCTATCCGAAGGCAAGGCTGAACCGGACTATAAAAATTCGGATATGTTCCAGGTTTCACTTATCCTGCGAACCGAAATTATCGATAAGGCATTTCATGTTTTCATTAGTAAATACCAAAACAGTGAGAAAGAGCCCAAACTGGGTGTAGAGCAGATTATTACGCTTTGCAAAATACGCAACGGCATTTTTCAGCATCTGAACTCTGAAATAGTAGGTCCGTTGGAAAAGTCAGGATTGATTGAAAAGGTTTCAAGCCACACCAATCGCTACACCTTGTCGGAAGAATACCACAAGTTGGTAAATGAAGGATTGAAAATTGGCAAAAGGTATATTGTCAAAGAGGTAGAACTGCTATTGCTAGCATTACAGGGGAATCTGTTAAAGATAGGAGATCTGGAATATTTGTTGAAAGACTCCCTGTCAAGGAATCAGATAAACTACCTGAAGATGAAATTAGTGGAAGATGCAATACTGAAAGTAGAAGGGAAAATTAAAGGAGCCCGATATTCTCTTGCAGACAGGTATGTTGATTTTAGAGGCGATGTTTTACTAAGTACTGTAATCGCTGAATTAAGAGGAAAATATGCGTAAGCAAATGGGTTCTAATGAATGGAACTATTAGAGAATTATTAGAAAAAATGAACAAGCAGCTAATAGTCTATATGGGGTTCATGATTCTTTGTATGTTACTGCTAAAAGAGTTGAAGTGGATGCTGAAAGAGAAGATGGTATTCTTTGTATTGCAGCTTCTGGAGATAGTACAGATAGTACTGAAAAGATTTATACCATTGAATTACAATGCTATAATATGTCATTTGGGTGATCTTCAATTCTCTGTATTGGGATCCCTATTTTCTGTATTGGATCCGGCAACAGTCAACTTCAATTCTCTGTATTGGGATCCGCATTCTCCAAAAAATTTGAAAGGCAATGGATACACCAAGTTTTAAGGAAGACCACATCAGCCAGATCCCTGCATTGCAGCTATTGCAAAAGCTGGGCTATACCTATCTCAGTCCGGCAGAGGCAGACACCCTTCGCGTGGGTAAGACAAGCAATGTGTTGCTGGATGATATTTTGCGGAAGCAGTTGAGAGAAATCAACTCAGACAAACGAATCAGCTCCACAAAATCCACCTACATCAGCGATGCCAACATTGAGAATGGCATTCGGGCTTTGAAAGAGCTCCCGATGAACGAGGGATACATTGCCGCCAGCGAAACTGTTTACAACCTGATCACGCTGGGCAAAACATTTGAACAGAGTGTGGATGGTGATAAAAAGAGTTTCACCCTGAACTACATTGACTGGGAGGATTTAAAGAACAATGTTTTTCATGTGACCGAAGAGTTCAGCGTGATGCGGAGCAACAGCAAGGAGCATTACCGTCCGGATTTGGTGCTGTTTGTGAATGGAATTCCCCTATGTGTGATAGAATGCAAGCGGCCGGACATGAAAGAGCCTTTGGCACAAGCCATCAGCCAGCACCTGCGTAGTCAGCAGGAGGACGGAATACGCAGTCTGTATGTCTATGCACAGATGGTCATGAGCATTGCCACGCAGGATGCAGCCTATGGCACCAACGCGACTCCTGAAAAATTCTGGGCCAAATGGGAAGAAAAATTCAACAACGAAGAGGAAGCTGCAACTTATAAAAATAATTTACAGGAGCTGAAAAATCAGCCCTTAAGTCAAGAGCAAAAAAGCAGACTATTCGCGGATCGTTTCAGGTATGTACGGCAGTATTTTGATGATCTGGATTTGGAAAATATTTTGCCGACTGTCCAGGACGGTTATTTATATGGTTTATGCAGACCGGAACGGCTGATGGATCTTATCTACAACTTCATCCTATTCGACAACGGTGAAAAGAAAATTGCGCGATACCAGCAGTTTTTTGCCATCAAAAAATCGATGTCACGGATTCTTCAATTTAATGACGGAAGGCGAACCGGAGGAGTGATCTGGCACACTCAGGGGAGTGGAAAATCATTGACTATGGTGATGCTGGCCCAAGCCATCGCCATGGAACCATCCATCCGGAATCCCAAAATAGTCTTGGTAACAGACAGGACGGACCTTGACAACCAGATAACAGGAACCTTCCGGAAGTGCGGAATGTTTGTGGAGAATGCCACCACCGGTCAACGGTTGGTCGAACTGCTGGAAAGTAACAGTGATTCAGTAGTTACCACCATCATCAACAAGTTCGTTGCGGCCATGAAAAAAATCAGCAAGCCCTTGCAAAGTCACGATATTTTTGTTTTGGTGGATGAAGGGCATCGTACACAACATGGAACTTTCAATATCGAAATGCAGAAGACCCTGCCCAATGCCTGTTTTATTGCCATGACCGGTACACCACTTTTTAAAAGGGATAAAAATACGGCTGCAAAATTTGGGGGTATCATTGATTCCTATACTGTTGATCAGGCCGTGAAAGACAAAGCCGTTGTGCCACTTTTATACGAAGGAAGACTGGCAAGACAAATTGTGAATGAGAGTCCGCTGGATACCTTTTTTGAGATGGTCTCAGAGCCGTTAACTGAACTTCAAAAAGCAGATTTCAAGAAAAAATTCAGTCGGGCGGATCAGTTGAACAGTGCGGAACAGAAGATTTATACCATTGCATGGGATATCAGCCGGCACTACCGCGACAACTGGCAAGGCACTCCATTCAAAGCGCAGCTGGTCTGCGATAAAAAGATAAATGCAATTCGTTACAAAGAATTTTTAGACGAAATCGGCCTTGTATCCAGTGAAGTGTTGATTTCAGCATTGGACGAAAGAGAAGGCGAAGACAGTGCTTATGCGAAATCGACTGAGAGAGAAAACCGCTTCTGGAAAAAGATGATGGATGAACATGGGAATTCAAAATCGTATGAGAAGAACATCATCAACCGATTTAAGAACCAGAAAGACCCTGAAATCATCATTGTGGTAGATAAACTGCTTACCGGATTCGACGAACCAAAGAATACAGTGCTATATCTCACCCGCAATTTGCAGGGGCATAAACTTTTGCAGGCCATCGCACGGGTCAACCGCATTTATCCTGATAAGGAATTTGGTTACATCATAGACTATTACGGGGTAATAGAGAACCTGGATGATGCATTGGAAATGTATTCTTCCTTCGAAGACTTTGACAATGAAGATCTGGAAGGAACACTCACCAACATCAACGATGAAATAAAGAAATTACCTCAGAAACATTCAGAGCTTTGGGATATTTTCAAAACTGTTGCCAATAAGAGAGATGCCGAAGCTTATCAATTACTGCTTAGGGATGAAGCAATCCGGGTTTTATTTTACGATAAACTGGCTGCTTTTGCAAAAGCATTGAAACTGGCACTCTCCTCCATACAATTCTACAAACAAGTCGATGAGAAAACGATCGATCGCTACAAAGAAGATTTGACAATGTTTCTGAAATTGCGTTTGGCTGTCATTGAAAGATATTCAGATATCATTGATTACAAGCAATATGAAGGACAGATTCAGAAGTTGATTGATACACACATCACTTCAGAGAAAGTGGAGACAATTACTGAGTTGGTGGATATTTTTGACAAAGAAAAATTTCAGCAAGAGGTAGAAAATACGACAGGTAAAGCAGCCAAAGCGGACAAGATTGCCAGCAGAACCGCCAAACACATTTCGGAGAAGATGGAAGAAGATCCTGCTTTCTACAAAAAATTCTCGCAGATGCTGAAAGAATCCATTGCCGATTATGAAGCGAGAAGAATCAATGAAGCTCAGTATTTGAGCAAGGTATTGGAAATCATGAACAATGTTTTAGCTCACACCGACAGTGATATTCCTGAAGCATTGAAAGACAAAGATGTGGCAAAGGCATTTTATGGATTGAGTGTTGAGTCGCTATCAGAGAAAGTGAAAGACGATTTGATTCGAAAAAGTATTTCAACACAGGTTGCGCTAATAGTGGATGAATTTATTCAGCATGCTGTATTAGACCACGGCAAACCGATTGTCGACTGGCAATACAAAACCAATATTACCGGCAAACTTCAAATTGAGATTGGTGATTATTTAATAGATGAAGTAAGAGATAAGTATTCTGTCAGCCTGACTTTTGGAGAGATTGACGAAATTGCCAACAGATGCATTGAAGTTGCCAAAATACGTTACAAGTAATGACTGAAAGTATCGAATTTGGGACCAGGTTAATTGTATTTCAGCTGGAATATTCCAACCGCAAATCGCTGGGAATTACTGTAACTCCTGATTTGGACGTTTTGGTAAAGGCCCCTGCCGAAACATCAATTGAAGCAGTCAAAGAAAAACTGAAGAAGAAAGCGCCATGGATCATACGGCAGCAAAGCTTTTTCCTCTCATTTCATCCCAAAATGCCTGCCCGGAAATTTGTTGGTGGTGAAACCCATCTTTACCTTGGGCGCCAGTATCGTTTGAAAATTATTGTTAACGGTGATGAGAACGTGAAACTAAAAGGCAAATTCATCGAGGTGACTACCCCTGACAAAGCGAGAGCTAAACAATTGATAGCTGATTGGTATTTAAAAAATGCTCAGAAAAAGTTTCAGGCAATAGCACTTGAACTAATTGAAAAATTCAAAAAGTACAGCATTGAACCCCATTCAATTGTCCTGAGAGAAATGCCCACCCGCTGGGGTAGCTGTACAGCCAAAGGTAAGATCATCCTGAATCCGGAATTAATCAAAGCGCCTAAAGGTTGCATTGAATATGTCATCATTCATGAGCTTTGCCATTTAATCCATCACGATCACACACAAAGATTCCTTGATCTGCAAACCAAAGAGATGCCCGACTGGGAAAAGTGGAAAATGAAATTGGAAAAACTTCTTGCCTGAAAGTAAATGAAGCCATCGCCATGGACCTAAAATTTTAGAAAATCTGATCCATTCCTTATTTCTTTTCCAGCTTTTTAACATATTCACTGTACTTCATGCTATCCACCATCAGCTCTCCGGCGAGAAACTGGTTTTCACGGATATTTATTTTAAGGGTAATGGTTCTTGTAGAGTCATTGATCGTTTCATTGAATTTTTCTTCAGCCGCCCTTGTGCTTACGTCTGGCACATAATAGTTGCTGAAGGGGTAGTTTAGCCTGAGGAAGCTGGAATCTTTGTTGTTCAGGAAGGCCCTTGCCTTCACCCAATCCCTGCTGGCAACAGGCTTTTCTTTTGTCACTGCATGTACCCTGGCAAACCCCTGATTGTCTTTCTCAAAGGTGACAAAAACGCCCTGGTTGTTGTCCCACGCCTTTTTGTCGGCTACTTTAAACTTATTGGCTTCGAAACTGAGCCATACATAATTCCCATTTAAGGAAGCGCCCGTACGGTTGTGCCTGACTTTGAAGACAAACTCATTACCAGTCTTGGCAATATCAGCCATGGTACTAATCATCCATCCGGGAACAAAAAGTTGCGCCATGGCTACCACGGCAAATGCAACGAACACCAATTTATTAGGCTTCATTTTTTCTCTGTTTTTTGAGCATCCACCAGTTGGTAATAAAAAATCCGATACCTACTCCGACAAACATCAGACCTTTGACGACATAGGTCAGATCAATATCAAAGGATCTACAGATCAGCAGAATGGTGATAACGATCATCCCTGAGTTCAATGTACTGAGGTTATTTTTCCCGGCACCCTCCCTGATCATCATCACACCCGTTGCGAAGACGGCAAGATTGATCAGAAAGACCGACGCAGTGGTAAAAAATCCCAAGGCAAAAATGAGAAGAAACAAAACCCAGGCCACCTCCATGATCCTGAGATCTGCAAGGCCACGATCACGTATCTCCCGGTAAAGGATGCCGGAGGCAAGGGCAAGCAACAAAATAAAGGCTATAAACTCCGGAGCAGTTGAAAGGGTGCCAAAAGGATGTGGCAAAGATAAAACTTTCTCCCAGCTCGATTTGAAAGACATGACAATCAGTGTAATGATGGATCCAAGAGTTCCAATGATCAGGTAGCCGTTTTGTTCAGGAGTCCGGTTTCGAAAATAATCACCGCTCCCGAGAAAATAAAAAATTCCAAATAGTGTGAAATAGACCGGAGGCATCAACTCCCCAAAATTGTAAACAACTGTTCCGAGGTTTAATGTCAGGACAGCCGGTACCACCCAGTGGAGCAATTTTGTTAACGGACTATCGGAAGCACTCCTGATTAGCTTGAAATAATGGGGCATAGGCACCAGAAAAAGAAGCCATGAAAGATGATCGCTCAACAAGGCATTTCCGTCAAAACGTACTGCAAAACTGTAAGAGAGGATACCGATGAGGTAGCCAATGGAGACTGCCGAAGAATTCAGGATATAGACCAAAGGAACTGTCAGCATCATCCAGGTGAAGATAAAACTACTGGCATCACCATTGATGTGGTAGATCTGACTGACGAGAGAGATATTGGCGCAGACTGCAAAGAAAAGAATCAGTGCGGTGCTCTCACGCCAGACCACCTTGTCCGGGTTTTTGTACATCGCATAAACGCAGAGTAACTGGGGAACAATCAGCAACAAAAAGGCGCAAGCGGTTTTTACACTTCGGGGAAGTTCTTCCCACTGATTGGCAACAATAAACAACAAACCGATGCCAACAAGAAAAGCGCCAAGAATACCGAAAAGCAGCAACTGCCTGCTTTTACCGCTAAGCGAATTCCCTTGCTTTTTTTTGTAATAGTCTGAAATTTGGCGTGCTGTTTCGGAGCTGACTACATTTGCACCTACAAGCTCATGGAGGTCGTGAAGAATACTCATGGCATAGTGATTTAGATTACTATCAATCAAAACACCATCAAATGTAAATAATAGAACGTTGTAATGTAATTGTTGTTATTATGAAAAGAGGCAATAGTACCATTTCCGGCAATAATTTGTCGAATTGGCAGTCAATCATTTAGCAAATAAATTCCAAAATTTGAAATTTGCTGCTAAAATTTATCTTACTCCTGATTTTGAATAATCAATTATTTCGTCACCAGTGCCGCTTTGCAATAAGCCACACACTTAACAACCTCCTTCACCGCATCAGATTCAGCGGGAACAGTATATTCCAGTTCAATATCGCAGGTGATCGGCCATTTGTTCTTCTGAATCATTTGTAGCATCTCTACAACAGGGGTTTCCCCCTTCCCGAACGATTGATTCTTGTTGGGATCTGCAGCTTTGGGTCCGGTTTTGTCTTTGATATGGATGCTTATGATGCGGTCATGAAGCCTTTCGATCAGTTTGCACGGATTCAATCCCGTTGCACCAAAATAGTGGCCGGCATCGAAGTTCAGCCTCAGCATGGATCCGAGAGCCAATACTTTGTCGAAACTGAAGTTGGGATCACCCGGCTGACCGTGGTTGTGGAAAATAACGTATAGCTTGTGTTTTTCTGCAAAAGGCTCCATCCGTTTGGCTGCTTCTTCCGAAATTTCCATGCTGAGACCCACTGCCCCTACCGCTTTACAGGCATTGAATGCATAATCGATCTCCGCATCCGACCAGCTTTTGTCGCCCAACTTCAAGATATTGATTTTAATGCCTTTGGCTTTGAATAGCTTTTTAATCTCCTTGAATTTCTCCATCGATACAGTAGTGCGCCACTGGTGTATGGCAACCGGATCTTTGGTGGCCGGAATCCCGGCAAAGCGCTCGGCAACATCACCCATCAATTCGACAGAGCTTAAACCTGACTGAACCACATAGTTCAATACCGCATTCAGTGACTGATCCGGCATACTGCGGTAACTGTAAGTGATCGCACCGACCTGAACTCCGTCAAATTTGGATCCTTTGTAATTGGCAGCAGATGAGCCTGAGTGAGCCAGAAGAATGGCAAATGCGAATAACCCCAAAGTTTTGAAAACCGAGGGCAGATAAAAATTTCTCAATATATTTTTCATAGTACAGATAATTAGGTAATTAAACATTTGTAGTTAATTTTCAGGTTCCACAACGAAGAGAACTGGCCAAAGATTTTATTGGTATGCAAGTTAGCAAAAGATCTTTATTTCCAATCGGATCAACCCATCCTTTTGCTCATTGACCGGAAACAATACCCCAACATAATCCGGACAAATCCTACCATGGCTCTTTTTATCAAATTATTGTATTTTAATAATTACTTTTCAATAATTGTTTTAAGGTAATTTAGTTTTGATAATTAGATTTAATATATGTTCCCGTTTCAGTACTAAATCTTCTGTTGAAAAAATAATATTTTCGTTTTATTCATTTACCTTCGCTAATTCATTTTAAAAGTGAACATTCACAAACCATGTGGAAATATCTGACCCGCTTACTGCTGCGTAACAGACCTGCCATTCTGATACTTATCGTCCTCCTTACTGCTTTTATGGGCTGGAAGGGTATAGGCGTTAAACTCTCTTACGACAATGCCAGTATCCTTCCTGCCGATGATAGTTTCATTATAGATTACAATGCCTTTAAAAAGCGGTTTGGCGAAGATGGAAGCGTGCTGGTGATTGGGGTTGAAAATCCCAACATGTTTCAGCTGAAAGAATTCAACCAATGGTACGACCTCACAAACGACATGACCAAAGTCGAAGGGGTCGAAAGTGTTATGTCGATTACCAAATCGGCCAACATCCAAAGAAATGACTCCCTGCATCAGTTCGAGTTTCTTCCGCTGGTTCCTTTAAAGCCATCCTCTCAGGCTGCTGTCGATAGTTTAAAGAACAAAATCCTCTCTCTCAAATTTTACGACGGACTGCTTTTTAATTCAAAAACAGACGTTTACATTCTGGCAATTACGCTGAAAAAATCAGTTCTCAACGACAAAATCCGGATGACGATCACCGACAATATCGTTGAGCGTGCAGAACAATATGCATCCCAATCGGGTCTCAAACTGCACTATTCGGGTCTTCCCTACATTCGTACTGTGATGGCAAGAACAGTGCAGCATGAGCTGTTCCTCTTTGTCATGCTTTCCATCCTTATCGCGGCTGTCATCCTCTATCTTTTCTTCCGATCCGGGAAAGTGGTGTTCAGCTCGCTGGTTGTAGTGGCCATTAGTATCATATTTACCCTGGGGATAATCGGGCTGTTCGGATATAAAATAAGTATACTTTTGGGTGTGATTCCCTCACTGATAGTGGTTATAGCCATCGAAAACTGCATCTATATCCTCAACAAATATCACTGGGAGTACCGCAATCATGGTAATAAAATATTGGCGCTTTCAAGAGTGGTCCGCCGTATCGGCTTTGCTTCCCTGATGGTGAATACCGCCACAGCCACCGGTTTTGCAGCATTTATTCTGGTTTCCAACCAATTGTTGCGCGAATTCGGGATCATCGCTTCCATCAGTATCATGATGGAGTATGCGCTTTGCATCACATTGCTGCCAATAATTTTCAGCTACATGGATCCGCCTACCGAAAAGCATGTCAAACACCTCGACAACAATTTTTTCAACTCAATCCTGGAAAAGATTCTGTATGTCATCCAATTCAGGAGAAAATGGGTCTTTTTGATGGCTGGATTATTGCTTGTGATTGGCATCATCGGGATGCTTAACATGCGAACATCCGGTAAGGTTACGGATGATATTCACCAGAGTAATCCCCTATACAAAGACCTGAAATTTTTTGAAACCCAATTGGGCGGAGTGATGCCGTTCGAAATATCGGTAGATACAAAAAAGAAGAAAGGAGTCATGCTCTTTTCTACCATTCAGCGAATCGAACAGCTACAGGAAGTTATATCTAAAAACAAGGAATTCTCAAAACCCCTATCGGTCGCTGAGTTTGTGAAATTTGCCAAACAGGCCTATTTCAACGGTAATCCCGAGATGTACTCGTTGCCCAATTCGATGGAAAAAACCTTTGTCCTCTCCTACTTCCCAAAAAAGGCGGAAGGAAAGCAACAACTACTTAACTCCTTCATCGACAGCACGCAACAGATCACCAGAATAAGCTTTCAGATGGCAGATATTGGAACCAAAGATATGAACAGACTACTCGACAGTATTCGACCCAGGGTTGATTCAATTTTTGCCAAAGCCGACTACAACGTGAAAATCACCGGGAGCAGCGTAATCTATGCCAGAGGAACGGAATTCCTGATCAAACATCTATTGATCAGTGTTTTAATAGCCATTGGCTTTATCTCTTTGCTCATGGCACTCATGTTTTCAAGCGTCAGGATGATTGTGGTCTCCATGATACCCAACATCATTCCACTGATCATCACAGGGGCCATCATGGGTTTTACAGGAGTGCCCATCAAACCTTCCACCATTATCGTATTCAGTATTGCCTTGGGAATATCGGTTGACAATACCATTCAATACCTCTCAAGGTACAGGCATGAGTTAAAAATGACCGGGAACAATATTGGCCTTTCTACCCTGAATGCGCTGCGGGAAGCCGGGTTTAGCATGATTTACACCTCCATCGTTTTGGTTTTGGGATTCAGTGTATTTATGGTCTCGAGTTTTGGTGGTACCCAGGCATTGGGTCTGCTCGTTTCGACCACCCTGTTTATTGCAATGTTCTTCAACATGATCGTATTACCGTCACTACTGCTTGTTCTGGACAAATACCTGGTAACGAAGGCCTTCCAGGAAGAACCGGTAATTGATATAGATGCGGAGGAAGCGGAATAAAGATAAAGGAACAAGTGCATCTTGTTTGAATACATTCAT
>JAVHPO010000256.1:0-12965 GCA_036170635.1 Prolixibacteraceae bacterium
GTTTGAGAAGAGTTTCCAGCTGTAACACTTCCTTTGGCAGAGAAAACGGGCTTCAGATTGGCAAGTGCCTTCAAATTGGTATCCGCACGGGGACCTTCGTCCGTGTCGAAGATAAATTCCCGTGTTTGTTTCCTGTTATTCCCATCAACAAATGTTTCAATGATAGGTACAGGAACAATTTCATCTTTAAAATAGCCCATCTTAATCGCGTTGATGGCTTTCATGTGCGAATGGTAAGAAAACTCATCCTGGTCTTCGCGACTGATGTTGTAATCCGTAGCCAATGCTTCGGCGGTCGCTCCCATACTTGAATACCAATCTGGATTTTTGGTGGCAATACCATAATTCAGTACTGTTTTCCAACCTACAGTAGGAACAAGTGACATGCTTTCAGCGCCCCCGGAAATAATGCAGTCCGCCATTCCTGCATGAATTTTATAAGATGCCAAGGCAATTGCTTCGAGGCCTGATCCACAATAACGGTTCAGGATCATTCCGGGCACTTTAACCGGAAGGGAGAGTAAAGAGATCATACGCCCCATTTGCATCCCTTGTTCTGCTTCCGGAACAGCGTTACCTACAATAAGGTCGTCGATCCTTTCAGGATCCAATTGAGGTATTGAGGCAACAAGCTGCCTGATAATTACAGCGGCAAGGTCATCGGGTCTTGTAAAGCGCAATGCCCCTTTTTTTGCTTTTCCCACAGCCGAACGGAAGGCTGCTACAATATATGCATCCATGTCTGTTTTATTTTTAATTTCTTAATGGTTTACCTGTTTTAAGGGTATATTCTATTCTTTCCTGTGTTTTTCTTTCGCCACATAAAGAAAGGAAGGCTTCCCTTTCGAGGTCAAGCAGGTATTGTTCCGACACATTCTGAGGATACGACAGGTCGCCGCCACTCATGATATACGCAAGTTTCCCCGATATCTTCCTATCATGCTCGGAAATGTAATGCGCTGTTTCCATTGAATGGGCTCCAACATAGAACATGCTCAGTGCATCTTTTCCAAGGACACGGATATCGGAGCGGGGAAAAGGCTTCGTATAACCTGCAACCGCGAGCTCGATAACACGCGCTTTGGCATCGGCAAGCAGGCGGGATTGATTGATACTGACCCTGTCTGATTTTTTTAAAATCCCCAAATCGAATGCCTCATAAGCCGAGGAGGATACTTTTGCCGTGCCAATATTCATGAAAGCGTTGAGAATGTTATTTAGTTCAATGTCTCCTTCTTCAAAGCGGTCGGAAGCACGAAGGGTCATCTCCTTGGTTCCTCCGCCTGATGGAATTAATCCTACTCCAAACTCTACAAGCCCGATATATGTTTCGGCAGCTGCCTGAACGGCATCAAGGTGTAATATCAATTCACAGCCTCCACCCAGAGTCAATCCGTGCGGTGCGCCAACAATCGGAACAGATGCATATTTTGCCCGCATCAGCGTATTCTGAAATGTACGGACCATCAAGTCTATTTCGTCAAATTCCTGTTCAGCGGCATACATCAAAAGTAAGGCAAGGTTTGCGCCTGCCGAAAAATTCGGACCATCATTACCAATCACCAGTCCACGGAAATCCTTTTCAGCAATTTCAATTGCCTTGTTCAATCCCTGGATAACTTCGCTTCCCATGGTATTCATTTTGGTTTGAAATTCGAGGTCCAATATACCATCGCCTATGTCAATGATAGATGTTCCCTCGTTGCTCCATACGGTTTTGTTTTCGCGAAGGTGATTGAGAATAATAAATGACCCATAACCAGGCACAGGCTTATAGGAGGCAGTTTCAATATCATAATAGTTTTTTATACCATTTTTTACTTTATAGAATGACTCGATGCCTTGGCCAATCATTTCATAAACCCAAGGTGCCGGCTTGTTTCCTAAACTTTCCATTTGCTCAAGGCTCTTTTTCAAGCCAATCATATCCCAAGTTTCAAAAGGTCCGTAATCCCAGCCAAAGCCTGCACTCATAGCCGTATCAATGCGGTAAAGATCATCCGAAATTTCGGGTATCCGGTAGCTCACATAACAGAAAATTTTAAAAAATGTGCTACGGTAAAATTCAGCGGCTTCATCCTTCCCGTTCAAAAGAATCGTTAACCTGTTTGCCATGTCTGCAACGGGCCTGGCAGCCTCCAGTGTTTTGAATTTTACTGGCTGTTGACTTCCATATTCCATGGTCTTAAGGTTTAAAGAAAGGATTTCCTTTTCGCCTTTTTCATTTGTAGTTTTTCTATAAAATCCCTGCCCGGTTTTATCACCCAAATAATTGCTTTTCTCCATTTCAGACACGAAACCGCCCAGTTTAAATAGCTCAACGGATTCATCATTTTTTAGTGCCTCAAAAAGATTATTGGCAACCTTTATCACGGTGTCGAGCCCCACAACATCGCAGGTGCGGAAAGTGGCTGATTTTGGCCTGCCTATTACGGGGCCGGTAAGTTTGTCGACCTGTTCAACCGTAAGGTTAAGTCTTTGCGTTGCCTGAAAGACTTCCAGAATGGAAAAAATACCAATCCTGTTGGCTATAAATGCAGGAGTATCTTTGCAAAGGATAGTGGATTTCCCTAAAAACAGGTCGCCATAATGCATCAGGAAATCTATCACTTCCGGATCAGTTTGCTCATAGGGGATTATCTCCAAAAGCCTTAGATAGCGTGGAGGATTGAAAAAATGAGTGCCACAAAGATGTCTTTGAAAATCTTCGCTTCTGCCTTCACCAAGCAGATGAATGGGAATGCCGGAAGTATTCGAGGTTATTAATGTACCCGGACGGCGAAATTTTTCGATTTTTTCAAAAAGCTGACGTTTTATTTCAAGATTCTCGACCACCACTTCAATCACCCAGTCGGAGCTCTCAATTTCATGAAGGTTATCTTCGAAATTACCGGGCTTTATTCTTTTTAAAAAAGATTTGTGGTACAAGGGCGATGGGTTTGACTGCACTGCATTTGCCAGGGATTGATTTACTATCCTGTTGCGAACCTCCGGATGTTCCAAAGAAAGTCCCTTTTGATTTTCTCCTTCTGTAAGATCACGTGGAACAATATCCAGCAGCATTACTTCAACCCCAATATTGGCAAAATGGCAGGCAATTCGCGAGCCCATTATACCTGAACCCAGTACACTGACTTTATTTATTATCCGATTCATTATAAATATATTTTTTCGATTAAAACCTTGTGTTTTTGCAAGAGTACCGCTCTCTTTATATTCTGCTTTGGGGTCAGTTCACCTGCTTCAATCGTCCAGGGGATGGAGAGAAGTTCGAATTTTTTAATCATTTCGTAGTGGGACTGTTTTTTATTTACTTTTTCAATCTCTTTGGCAATCCTCGCTATGACTCTTTCATGCTTCGACATTTCTTGGTTGGTAGTGAAATCGATCTCCTTGCGGCGACACCATTCTTTTAAGTACACATAATCAGGAACAATCAGCGCTGCGGGAAACTTTTGAAACTCTCCGACAACCATTACCTGGTCAATAAAACGTGATTCTTTGAGAGCGTTTTCGATAATTTGCGGACTAATGAATTTGCCGCCGGATGTTTTGAAAATTTCTTTTTTGCGGCCTGTTATTTTCAGGAACTTGTTGTCAACAAATTCGCCAATATCGCCGGTATAAAACCATTCATCTTTTATTGCTTCAGCAGTAGTTTCGGGGTCTTTGTAATAACCCAGCATAATATTGGGCCCTTTTACAAGTATTTCCCCATCACTGGCAATTTTAACTTCAACATCTTTAATCACCGGTCCGACCGTTCCAAAACAAATAGAGTCAAGATGGGAATTGTTCACAGACACTACGGGAGAAGTTTCTGTCAATCCGTATCCTTCCATAACCGGAATTCCGGCAGCACGGAAAACTTTTGCCAAACGTGGCTGCAGGGCTGCTCCGCCTGAAATAATACTTATAACATTTCCACCCAGTGCTTTGCGCCACTTGTTAAAAATAATTTTATTGGCGATTTTCAATTGTAACTCATACCACCATCCGTTTTTTCCATCAAGTTCATATCTTAGCCCCAGGTTCAATGCCCAGAAAAAAAGCATTCTTTTTATTCCTTTGAGGTCACCACCCGCGGCTACAATTTTGTCAAAGATTTTTTCAAGCAGGCGCGGAACAGTGGTGAAATAGTGAGGTTTTACTTCCCTGATATTGTCGCCAACTTTCTCCAAACTTTCTGCAAAATAAATGGATACACCATTGTACATGTAAAAAACAACCAATGTGGTTTCAAAAATGTGATTTAATGGCAGGAAACTCAGGATACGATGAGAAGTATTTAAATCGAACAACAATGAGACGGCCAAAGCATTGCTGAGAATATTCCGGTGCGACAACATTACGCCCTTTGGATTCGCAGTGGTTCCTGAGGTATAGATGATCGTTGCAAGGTCTTCTCCTTTGATGCTTTGTTTTGTCTCTTCGAGCAAATTGTTGTTCAAAGCGCTTTCCCCCAATTCGGTGATTTCGGACCAATGTTTGGCTCCATCTACTTTATCAAATGTGTAAATTTCAATAAGGGCAGGCAACTTGCTTTTAAGTTTTGAAAGCGATTTGAAAAGCGATGCATCCGAAACAAAAATATATTTCACCATAGCATGGTTGAGGATATATTCCAGTTCTGTATTATTGGTAGTTGGGTAAATGGGTACATTGATTCCTCCGGCTTGTAAAAGCCCCATATTAGCCATTATCCATTCGGGCCGGTTATTGGATATAATGGAAATTTTATCTCCTTTTTGTAAACCCATCTGAAATAAACCAAAGCTTAGAAGGTTTGCTGTTTCCTGCACATGTTCGGAACTGAAAGGAGTCCAATTGCCGTTGATTTTTGCAACAAACATATCCGGTTTGTTGAAATTAGCAGAATACCGGGAAAGAAGGTCAAATAATCTTGTAGGTTCCATAAGATAGTTATTAGTAAATAGTTGAGATCGTAGTAAGAAAAATGTTAATAGCCCCTGAAAACAAACAAATATTGACGGGTTCTGATTTGGATTACTCAGATTAACAAACTATTTGTTTGATGCGCAATAAAATTAAACAGTTTTTTGCACTTTAATGACTTATGTCATAAAATAAATATTTTCATTTGTAAATATTTTGTTTTTTAATGACCAAATGGAATCAAAGACCGGCGAAGCCAATACCCAATATTCATTTTCGGTTGGTCCCGACATGTCGGGATGGGTATTTCATCTATAAAAACAAGTATATTTGAAAAGAAATACCCTTTTAGCGTATTTTTAAGATTGAAACGGGTATCTCCCGACATGATTGTTCCAAAATAACTTACACTATTATTATAACATATTAACACCTCTATTTTCTCATGAAATTATTAGTCTGTATTAGTAATGTACCCGACACCACAACCAAGGTCAAGTTTACCGACAACCAAACCAAATTCGATTCAATTGGTGTTCAATGGATCATCAATCCATGGGATGAACTGGCTTTAACCCGGGCTATTGATTTAAAGGAAGATAGCAACAATCCGGTATCCGAAGTGGTGGTGGTAAACGTTGGCTCTTCAGAAACAGAACCGACCCTTCGCAAATGCCTTGCAATCGGAGCAGACAAAGCGATCCGCATCGATTCTGCTACAAAAGATGCCTTTCAAACAGCCAAACAAATTGCCGCAATAGCCCAAAAGGAGTCCTTTGATTTCATTATCTGCGGAATCGAATCAGGCGATTACAACAGTTCGTCGGTAGGTGGAATGGTAGCTGAATTCTTAGACATTTCTTCCATCTCATCGGTTTCTGACATCCGCTTCGATGGAGGGAAAGCGACTGTTGAACGTGATGCGGATGCAGGCAAAGAGTACCTGCAGGTGGATGGAACCGCAGTTTTAATCGTTCAGAAAGGATTTGCCCAGGAGCCTAAAATACCCAATATGAGAGGGATCATGATGGCTCGCCAAAAACCGCTGGAAGTTATTTCAGCCGTTGATGCTAACCCTCTAACCGAATATACCGGGTTCAGGTTGCCTGAACCGAAAGCCAAAGTAAAAATGGTGAATCCAGATCAAATGAACGAGCTGGTTAATTTTCTGAGCACTGAAGCAAAAGTGCTCTAAATCACTGAATTGGTAACTAAATAAAATCTAAAAAAATGGCTGTATTGGTTTATATCCAAAATTTTGAAGGTAAACTTAAAAAACAAAATTTTGAAGTTGCTTCCTATGCATCAAAAGTGGCTGAATCTATGCATTGTCCTTCTATAGCAATGGTCATGGGTACCATGGAAGATTCAGAAATCGAAAAACTGGGAAATTATGGAATTTCCAAAACACTCAAAATCGCTGATAAGGGTTACAACACCTTGAGAAATAAGCTATTTACACAGGTTATTCAGCAGGTTGTGGTGCAGGAAAATGTAACAATGATAGTTTTTCCTGACAACAATGAAGGAAAAGCAATTGCCCCCCGGTTGTCAGTGAGGCTCAATGCCGGATTTGTTTCAGGAGTAGTTTCTTTGCCTCTTTCGGTGGAGCCTTTTGTTATCTCCAAAAGAGTTTTCTCGGGAAAGGCATTGGCACAGGTTCAAATTAATTCACCCCTGAAAATCGTCTCGTTGGCTATTAACTCATTTGGATTGCACGAAGTAAAAACCACCAATAGGATTGTGTCGTTCGAACCAGTGGTTTCCTTAAATGATGACACATCCAGAGTCATTGACCGTAAGATGCATGCTGAGGGTATCTCATTGCTGGATGCCGACAGGGTAGTCAGTGGCGGAAGGGGAATGAAGGGACCTGAAAACTGGAAACCGCTGGAAGAATTGGCCAAAGTTATGGGTGCAGCAACCGCTTGCAGCCGTCCGGTGAGTGATGCCGGATGGCGTTCGCACGAAGAGCATGTTGGGCAAACAGGCAAAATTATTGCACCAAACCTTTACATTGCTGTAGGAATTTCGGGCGCTACGCAACACGTGGCAGGTATAAGCCGCTCAAAATGTATTGTTGCCATCAACAACGATGCCGATGCTCCCATTTTTGAGGTTGCTGATTACGGTGTGATAGGCGATGCCGCCCAAGTTTTACCCAAACTAACGGAAGCATTTAAAGCGTTTAAAGGTGAATAAATAACCCTATTCCATGGTAAAACAAATTGTCTTCTCAGGTATTCTGTTTATTACCGTACTCCTTTTTTCATACACGCTCAGGCGATTGGAATTACTCTTCAGGCTGACCCGAAAAACCACGCCGTTTGGACAGTTGGGCAAACGTCTGGCTTTAACCTTCGAAGTTGCCTTTGGTCAAACCAAGATCTTGCGAAAACCACTGATCGGCTTCATTCACGCCCTGGTTTTTTGGGGATTTTTGGTCATCACACTGGGGAGTATCGAAATGGTGATTGACGGAATCACGGGAACTGTTCGGATATTTTCCAAAACCGGATTGTTTTATTCCATCGTTTCAGCTTCCGGAGACATGTTTGCATACCTGATATTCATTGGGATTACAATATTTCTTATCCGAAGAAAGTGGATGCACATCAAACGGTTTTCCGGAATAGAATTATCTCCCAGGAATAAAAAAGATGCCTATCTCGCATTGCTGATGATTCTTTTTCTGATGGGATCCTTAATCGGCATTAACTTTTGCTTTATCTCCGCTTCGCCGGATTATACCGCAGGAGTATACCCGATTTCATCAATGCTGGCAGGTATTTGGAAAATATCGCAATCCCACGCACATCTATTCTATGAAGTGAGCTGGTGGAGCCACATTCTGGTGATTTTCATTTTTGCCAATTACCTGCCCTATTCCAAACATTTTCATGTATTTATGTCGGTTCCCAACGTATTTTTCAGTAATCTGGAACCCCTGGCAAAATTGCCCAACCTTGATGACGTAACCAGGGAGGTAAAACTAATGCTTGGAGGCAATGCATTCCAGGAATCTGGCAGCGAAGCCCCTACCCGGTTTGGCGTGAAAGATGTGGAGGACATAACCTGGAAAAACTACCTCGATTCGTTAACATGCACCCAATGTGGAAGATGCACGGAAGTTTGTCCGGCAAATATCACCGGGAAGAAACTATCGCCGCGCAAAATATTTGTGGACCTACGTAACCGGATGAACGAAAAGGGAACAAAACTGATTAAAAACAAGGCGTTTACAGACAGCAAATCACTGGTAAGCAACGATTTCATCAGCTACGAAGAACTTTGGGCCTGCACGACCTGCAATGCCTGTGCACAGGAATGTCCGTTAAATATCAGTCATCCAAACCTTATCATTGACATGCGGCGCTACCTGGTACTGGAAGAGGGCAAAGCGCCTTCCGGAATTAATACAATGTTTGCCAATATCGAAAACAATGGCGCTCCCTGGCAATTCTCGCCGCAGGATCGTTTGGAATGGACCAAAGAATGAAAAACAAAAAGAAAAAATTCTAAATGAAAAGTTAACCACTTAGATCACATAGAAAATAAAACTATGTGTCTTATGTGCCTAGGTGGTTCAAAAAAAATGACAGATAAAAAGTAAAAAAAAACATAATCCTTATACATGCCTCAGATTAGTGTTTCCGTTATGGCCGAACTGGCCGCTCAGGGTAAAAAGCCTGAATATCTTTACTGGGTAGGATGTGCCGGAGCTTTCGATGAACGATATCAGAAAGTGGCCCGGTCGTTTGCCAAAATATTGAATCATGCCGGGGTCGATTATGCCGTTTTGGGTACTGAAGAATCGTGCACCGGCGATCCTGCCAAACGGGCTGGCAACGAAATGCTTTTCCAAATGCAGGCATTGGCGAACATTGAAATTTTGAATGGGTATGGAGTAAAAAAAATTATCTGCACCTGCCCCCACTGCTTCAATACCTTGAAAAATGAATATCCTGATTTGGGTGGAAATTACGAAGTTATCCATTACACAGGTTTCCTCGAAGAGTTGATTGACAAGGGAAAGCTCAAATTAGACAAATCGGTTTTCAGCGATCGGCGGATAACTTACCACGACCCGTGCTACCTGGGCAGGGGAAATAACATCTATGATGCTCCCCGGAATGTTATTGGCAAACTGGGAGGAGACTTCACTGAGCTGAAACGTTCGAAAAGTTTTGCATTGTGTTGTGGCGCCGGTGGTGCCCAAATGTTTAAAGAAGCCGAAAAGGGAAACAAAGAAGTTTATGCCGAACGTACCGATGAAGTCATTGAATCGAAAGCAGAAATTGTGGCAACGGCGTGCCCATTTTGCATGACCATGCTCACCGATGGAATAAAATTCAGAAACCGTCAAACGGAGATCAAAAATCTGGACATTGCAGAGCTGATTCTCCAAAATCTTGACATCTGAAATATCGCATTGACTTTGCTAACCGCTAACTTTTCATAAAAAGATCATTTATGGATCAAATTGCACTGCCTTATAAAGTAAAAAACAAGATCCGGATTGTTACTGCGACCTCTCTTTTCGATGGACACGATGCATCAATCAATATCATGCGAAGAATCCTGCAATCATCGGGTGCTGAAATCATTCACCTGGGGCACAACCGGTCGGTAATGGAAATTGTGGATTGCGCCATACAGGAAGATGCCCATGCTGTTGCAGTCACTTCGTACCAGGGCGGTCACCTGGAATTCTTCAAATACATGTTCGATTTGTTGAAACAAAAAGGCTGTGGCCACATCCGGATTTTCGGTGGCGGTGGAGGTGTTATTCTTCCCGCCGAAATTAAGGAACTTCAGGACTATGGGATTGCCCGTATCTATTCGCCCGACGATGGCCGTTCCATGGGCCTTCAGGGAATGATCAATGACTTGCTTGAAGAGACAGATCACCCGTTAATTCAAAAAGAAGAGTATCTGAACAATTTGCCAAAAACCGATGAATCCGAAAAAATTGCCCGTTTCATTACGATACTGGAAAACAATTTACCGGGCATTGAAGAGATAAAACAACTGCTTGCCAATCATCAGCACACTAAGGCCATTCCGGTTTTGGGAATTACCGGAACCGGGGGTGCAGGTAAATCGTCATTGGTTGATGAGCTGATTCGCCGCTTTTTATTGGATTATCCCGAACTTCGGATCGGAGTGATCAGCATTGATCCCAGCAAACGAAAATCGGGTGGTGCGCTTCTCGGCGACCGTATCCGCATGAATTCCATTCACAACAGCAGGGTTTACATGCGGAGTATGGCCACCCGCGAAGCCAATTTATCAGTTTCCAGACACATCGATGATTCAGTTAAAGTATTGAAAGCCGCCGGTTATGATCTAATCCTGCTGGAAACATCCGGAATTGGTCAGTCTGACACGCAGATTATTGATCACAGTGACCTTACTGTGTATGTGATGACTCCCGAATTTGGAGCTCCTTCTCAACTGGAAAAAATTGACATGCTCGATTTTGCGGATCTGGTAGCGCTGAATAAGTCTGATAAAAAAGGAGCTCTGGATGCCCTGCGTGATGTGAGCAAACAATACCAGCGCAACAAAAAAAAACTCTGGCATATAGAGCCTGGTCAGATGCCCGTATTTTTAACCCATGCCTCCCAGTTTTTCGATCCGGGTGTGAATGATTTTTACAAAGCCCTGAAAACGCTGGTCATCGAACGGTTTCCTGATGTCCTCAGTGAAACGGACAGGCAGTTTTTTGCTTCGGAAAAAAACCAGATCATTCCCCCTGAACGGATACGATATCTTTCGGAAATTAGTGAAACTATCAGGAAATACAATCAAAAAGCCGAAGAACAATCTGATATAGCGGGTAAAATTCAAGCTGTCATAGATTCGATGGAGCTGTTAAAATCCCGAAACGCTTCGACTCTGGAGCTTGAAATTGTCCTCAAAGAGTGGAATGAAAAATTAATCCCTGAGAACCGGTCGTTGTTGGAATTCTGGAAAGAAAAGAAACAGGCATACCGGCAAGACGAATGTTCATTTCAGGTGCGGGGGAAAGAAGTTCGAGTCCGGACTTACACCGAATCGCTTTCGCATACCCACATCCCCAAAATTGCTATGCCTCATTTCCGGAATCAAGGTGATATTTTAAACTGGTTGTTAAAAGAAAACTTACCAGGATATTTCCCTTTTGCCGCCGGTGTATTTCCATTTAAACGCGAATACGAAGATCCCACCAGGATGTTTGCCGGCGAAGGGAGTCCGGAGCGTACCAATCTGAGGTTTCATTACCTGTCGCGCGGACAGAAAGCCAAACGGTTATCGACTGCCTATGATTCAGTTACGCTATACGGTGAAAACCCGGATCCCCGTCCCGATATTTATGGCAAGGTTGGAAACGCCGGAGTCTCGGTCGCGACGTTAGACGATTCCAAAAAACTCTATTCAGGAATCGATCTTTGTCATCCATTTACTTCCGTAAGTATGACCATCAACGGACCCGCGTCCGTGCTTATGGCGATGTTCCTCAATACCGCCATCGACCAGGCGTGCGAGAAATACATCAGGGAAAAAGGGCTGACTAAAACCATCACGGAGCTTATAGAACAAAAATTCTGGTCGAAAGGGTTAAAACCACCGGTTTACCAGGGTAATTTACCAGATACATCCAACGAATTAGGGTTGGCTTTGCTGGGGATTCACGGAGATGAGCTGTTGCCTCCTGAAATTTACGAACAAATTAAGCGACAAACACTCAAGGAAGTCAGGGGAACAGTTCAAGCCGATATTTTAAAGGAAGATCAGGCGCAAAACACCTGCATCTACAGCATCGATTTTGCCCTGAAACTGATGGGCGATGTACAGGCCTATTTCATTCAAAATGACATTCAAAACTTTTATTCCGTCTCGATTTCAGGTTATCATATTGCCGAAGCAGGAGCTAATCCCATTACTCAGCTTGCTTTTACGCTGGCCAATGGTTTTACCTACGTCGAATATTATCTTTCAAGGGGAATGAAGATTGATGATTTCGCTTCCAACCTCTCTTTCTTTTTCTCTAACGGAATTGACCCTGAATTTGCGGTAATTGGCCGGGTAGCAAGGCTCATCTGGGCGAAAGCCATGAAATACAAATACAAAGCCGGTGAAGGTGCTCAAAAACTGAAGTACCACATTCAAACTTCGGGTCGTTCGTTGCATGCGCAGGAGATTGAATTCAACGACATTCGCACTACCTTGCAGGCCTTGTACGCCATTTACGACAACTGCAACTCTCTTCACACCAATGCTTACGACGAAGCCATTACCACTCCTACCGAAGAATCGGTGCGTCGCGCCATGGTAATACAAATGATCATTAACCATGAACTGGGATTAACCCGGAACCAGAATCCGCTGCAGGGATCCTTTGTAATTGAAGAGTTAACCGAACTGGTGGAGGCCGCAGTGTTGCAGGAATTCGACCGGATCACCGAACGGGGAGGCGTGCTTGGCGCCATGGAGGCCAACTACCAGCGCAGTAAAATTCAGGATGAATCGTTGTACTACGAAACCCTGAAAAACAACGGAAAACTGCCAATAATGGGTGTAAACACCTTTTTATCGTCCGAAGGATCACCGACCATTCTGCCACGGGAGGTGATCCGCAGTACCGAAGAGGAGAAGCACAACCAGTTGACTTCCCTGAACAATTTTCATGAAGCCAACAAAGAGCAGTCCCCCATTTACATTGAACGGCTTAAAAAAGCAGCCCTCGAAAACCGGAATGTCTTTGAGGAGATGGTTGAAGCTGTGAAATACTGTTCATTGGGACAAATAACCCATGCGCTATTTGAAGTTGGTGGTAAATACCGGAGGAATTTATAAAAATGGAGACGATTTATGGAAAAGCAACCTTCCAGAGCAGAGGCATTTGCCCTCTTGTGCGAATACAACAAACAGGATAGCCTGATCCGTCATGGGTTGGCTGTGGAGGCAGTGATGCGCTATTTTGCCGAACAAGCCGGCGAGGATATCGAAAAATGGGGCGTCATCGGATTGTGCCACGACCTCGATTACGAGAAATATCCCGATCAGCACTGCACCATGACCCG
>JAVHPO010000257.1:0-2554 GCA_036170635.1 Prolixibacteraceae bacterium
GTCCCTGAGCGTAGTCGAAGGGTCACATTTCCACATTTTCCAATTTTCACATTATTATTTAACGACCGGATGAAGAATCCGGACCAACAAACTTCGCTCTTCTGTAATGATTTCGGCAGTGCCTTTGAGCTCCAGCTGAAATTCCAACTTCTTTCCGAATGTTGAAACCATCTGGCCTGGAATATTTACCTCCAGGGCGTATGAATCCCCGTTAGGAACGGAAGATATTTTGCTGACGATACCTTTGACGATGCCATACTCCATATAGGGATAATTGGCAAACTTAAGATTAACCCCCTGACCGACTTGCACTTTCCCCGAAATATTCATTTTTAGCTGAACGCAACCGATAAAAGCAGTTGGATTGTTTGGCACTGCTGAAACCACAACCGGAGCGGTGATAACATCAGGGTACTTAAAAACCCAACTGCCGGCAACAAGCACCATCAAGAGCAGAATCACCATAACTGTTCCATTCCGGATCAGCCAGGAAGGCATTCTCCCCATCAGGTCCTGGACCTCCTTGCTGTGAAGCTCTATTTCATCTATCTTTTTCGACATGCAAAACTTTTAAGACCTAATCTGTTATAATTTATTTTCAATCGGTCAGACGGATTACCGCACAATACGGGACGTCTGTTCTATATTGTTTTTATCTCTACAAAGTAAAATGCCGATAGTTGGATTGTCGTTTGTCTGCTTTACCAAACTATCTACTGCTGATAGATAAAAATTCAATTTCCCGGCATATTCAGGAATATATTTTGTGTTCTTCAGCTCAATCACCACATAGCATTTAAGACGGGTGTGGTAAAAAAGCAAATCAATAAAATAATCATTTTCGGCAATTGATAGATGATGCTGCTGCCCCAAGAATGCAAACCCTTTTCCCAATTCGAGTAAAAACTTGGTGATGTGTTTTATTAATTGATTTTCAATGTCTCTCTCCTTGTAAGGCTGAGCCATTGTCATAAAGTCAAATACATAAGGATCTTTTAACGTTTGCTGTGCCAAATCCGACATGGGATTTGGTAAGACTTTCAGAAAATTTGAAATGGCTTTACCTCTTCTTTCATAAAGATTTGATTTAATCTGCGTGGCCAGTACATCTCTGCTCCAACTATTTTCTATTGTTTGCCGAATATAAAATCGGGCTTCTTCGGCGATTGTTGATTTGGTGAAGATCAGGATATTATGCCCCCATGGGATTTGGTTTACAAACAGTTGAGCAAATTCGGTTCCAATGTGTAGCGCCGTTATCTCAATGGTTTGTTCCGTTAATTGGTCAACAGGTTGTTGACCAATTGAAGACCGATAAAAAGTGTAAAATCTTTTGCAATATTTAAGATTAGAAGACGACAATCCCTGCATTTCAGGGAATTCAGCTTTCAAATCTTTGGAAACTTGTTCGATAAGTTTACTTCCCCAAACGTTTTCCTTTTCTGCTATTACTTTTCCCAGCTCCCAGTAAAACTCAATCAACGTTGAATTTACAGCTAACGCAGCCTTAATTTGCACAGAACGGATGTGTAATTTTAAGTCAGCAAGCCAAATTCTATAGTCAGGGGTTAACTGTTTCATCTGTTAATAATTTGTTTTTTAAGGCCACATGGAATTCGTCCCGAAACCCGGGACACATTTCATGAATTGTTATTTGTAATTATCAGATCATGAACTTTTCTACGTCTAAAAAACCTCAATATTTTTATGCCCCCAGCTCCAGCTGATTCTTTACCAAATGCCAATAGCTGCCCTTCAATTTGATCAACTCTTCATGCTTGCCCCGTTCAACAATTTCTCCCTTGTCCAGGACAACAATCTGATCGGCATTCCTTACTGTGCTCAGCCTGTGCGCTACCACAACGACGGTACGGCCTTTGTAGAATTCATTCATGTTCTCCATAATCACCTTCTCGTTGTTGGCATCCAATGCATTGGTGGCTTCATCAAAAAACAGAAATTCCGGATTTTTGTAGACAGCACGTGCAATAAGAATCCTTTGCTTCTGCCCCTGGCTTAGACCTGCTCCCTCCTGACCAATTTTGGTATGGTATCCCATGGGCAACGACTCGATGTACTCACCGATATTGGCCATCCTGACAGCCTCCATAACCCTTTCCTTGTTAATCGTGTCGAAGCCAACGGCTATGTTATTAATAATAGTGTCAGAAAAGATGTACCCATCCTGCATAACAACTCCGCATTTTTCGCGCCACATAGAAGTTGAGAACAGATCCAGGCTGGTTCCGCCGATCGAAACTGAACCCGAAACCGGAGGATAAAAGCCCAGCAACAACTTGATAAGTGTTGTCTTCCCGCTTCCGCTCATGCCAACAATGGCCGTTGTTTCATTCACAGGAATGTCCAGTGTTATCTCTTTTAAAACTTTTGGGGAACGCGGACCTTCATATTGAAAGGTTACATCTTTTAAAGAGATATCCCTGTTTTCAGGAAGGTGGACCAATTTATTCTCCTCCTTACCCTCTTCATCCTTCTTCAGATGAATCTCATTGAATCGTTCCAGTGATATTTTGGCATCCTGGGCGTTCTGTAT
>JAVHPO010000258.1:0-12833 GCA_036170635.1 Prolixibacteraceae bacterium
GCACTTTATAAAATATCTGATTCTGAACAGGCAAAAGATTTGGTTCAGGATACCTTTTTAGCGGCTGCCGAGAAGATTGGCAGCTTTAAAGGTGAAAGTTCGCCCAAAACTTGGTTATTCTCGATTCTGAACCACAAAATTACAGATCACTACCGAAAGAAGGTTTCTCAACCTATTCCATTGGAAGATAAAAGCATGGCCAGGTTTTTCGAAAAAGATGGTGATTGGCAGGAGAGCAATAAACCAAAAAACTGGCAATATGAGGACGACCGCAATTTGCTTGACGATGGTGAATTTCAAGCTATTCTTAAAAAATGTTTGGAAGCTTTACCTGAAAAATGGAGTACCAGCGTAAGGTTGAAGTATCTGACTGAAAAAAGCGGGGAAGAAATTTGTCAGGGATTGGGTATTACAACGTCAAATTTCTGGCAGATTGTGCATAGGGCCAAAGTGCAACTTCGGGATTGTATTGAAATAAACTGGTTCAAGAGTTAATGTTGAGAGACGATGAAAAAATTGATGCATATTCTTCTTCTATCGTGCATAAAAGCGACAGAACTGATTGAAAAGAGATTCTATTTCAAGCTCTCCTTCAAAGAAAAACTGCAACTGAAATTGCATAAAACAATGTGCGATGCTTGTACAAACTACGAAAAACAGAGTAAGATTATTGAAAAGGGAATAGAAATGTATCAGAAAAAGAAGCATATTGAAATTGACATAAAAGAGCTCAAAGATCAGATTTCAGTAAAGCTGAATAAGGATGAAAATTAAATGGAATGAATGAACGTCAACAAAATAAAGTGATGCTGGTAATAGATAGGGAATCTCTTATGAGAGCCTTGAAAGTTGCCATTCTGGTTGGCACCCTGCTCAATATCATCAATAATCCGGGACTGATTAGCTTCTCATTCGGTGGACTGAATATTTACCGGGTTTTTCTGACATTCCTGGTACCTTTCTGTGTTTCGCTCTATTCATCGGTACTTGCAAACCGGAAAAAATGTGACGAAACAACTGTCCCTGAATAAAAAACCCAGCATCAAAGAACGGATTGTAAACGCTGAGGAGTTTAAGTCAATAACCGTTCATGTGATTGGAGGTAATATGCCGATGGTCAAGGAGATGCAGGTCATTATGCTGATTGATCCGGTATCTTCATCCCTGACAAGGGTGATTATCAATGCTTCCTATACAACAAAACCTTCATTTATGGCAGGTATTGTAAAAGGTATGTTCAGAAAGATGCTCTTTGGCGTCCTGATCGGACTAAAATACCACCTGGAGACCGGTAAAGCCGTTTCCAAAAAAAGCTTCAAATTGATTTCCGGAAATTTTAGCAGACTTCATGGCAGTCAGCCATTTGTCGCCTAAGATCTGGTCGGGTAGATGCGGCATTCGCTTTAAGAATCCGGAGAAAATAAGCGAAGGAAATATAGTTGCACATATTTGATTAAGAGGATATTCACCCAGGTGTGGATCTCCTCTTATTCTTTTATGATCTTTTTTTGTCAGGTTTTGGATGGTTCCCCGACTGTTAGGTTTAGAATTTAGAAATAAAATATTTAGTATTCAATTGTTTGATTATTAACGCTTAAAAAATTGTAGTATGAAAAAGTCAATCGTAATATTTGCCGGGATTGCCCTTTTAAGTTTGTTTGTGGCCAATACTTTTGGTAACGGGTTTGGTACTAAAAATGGGAATGGCATTGCCTTTCATCAGGGAACCTGGAGTGAAGCCTTGGCTTCGGCAAAAAAAGAAAATAAGCTTATTTTTCTTGATATTTCAGCCAGTTGGTGTCCCCCTTGCAGAATGTTGAAAGCCCGAACCTTTCCCAATCCGGAAGTGGGAACTTTTTTTAATGCCAACTTCATCAATGTGGAAGTTGATGGTGAGGAGGGAGAAGGAATTGATCTTGCAAGAAAATACCAAATCAGAGGTTACCCTAGTTTGATTTTCGTGAATGGGAATGGTGATGTTGTCACTCAGACAGCCGGATATCACAATCCGAAAGAGTTTGTCGAGCTGGGCAAGAGAGTTATTCAACGTTAACCTGATATACACAAAACCCAAATCTTCTGATGCGCAAAATGATCCTGTTCATTATTCTTGCGATCATCGTATTGCACAAAAGTGAAGCGGCTGATTTTGGACATGGTGAAAATAATTCACTTTTCAAGATTGGACGGAGTAAAGATGCCAATGAGATTTTTTATGTGGTACGAACTACTTCGGAGGGCAGTCTTGATTTATCAGACCCTGTTCATATTTACTGGAAGAAGTTTACAAAAAATGGAGTTATTGAACCTCTTACAAGGATACAATGCGCATTTGCTTATGGTCTGAATTTCTTAAGTCGATCAACTGAAAGGGCCGATTTTCAGTTTGTCTCCTACTCCAAGCGAACTTTCTCGGTAAGGAAAACCAGGGATGGAAGATTCAGAGTATTCACAACAGCCAATGGCGCTGAAGTAGAAGTTGAACGTCTGTTTATCCAAATTGATGGTGGAACTTTCTGGTTCCCAAAAATTTCGAGGGTTGAACTTCATGCCCGGATTCCTGAAGTTGGTGTACCGGTGGTGGAAATAATCAAGCCATAAAATGATCATAAATGACGAGGGAAACAGCCTGTCAGTTCATTTGACCAGTTTGCCAGGAACAACATGGTTATATCTTTCTAAAAAAACTGGAGCACTTTGTCAGGATTGGATTTTATTACGACTGTTAGGTTGTAAATCAATAAACATTAAAAAAATGAAAAGAAGAAAAATTATCAAAGCAGGGATTCTAATCGCAGTCGTGGGAATCGTTGTCATGGGTGCAGTTGGTCTGTACCTGTTCAACATGCCACACCGGAATGTTCAGAAGGCAAATGCCGATTACAACCTCAGCAGTTCACAAATTGTAACGGAATATCTTACCGACAAGGAATCGGCCAATAAAAAGTATCTGGCGCAGGATGGAGACTCAAAGATTCTGAATATATCTGGAGTCGTCAGCAAGATTTCTGAAGATTATAACGGCCAGAAAGTCGTTTTATTGAAAGGAGTTGATGATAAAGCTGGTGTAAGTGCATCCTTCACGAAAATGACAAACCCAAATGCAGCGAAGCTTCAGGTTGGCGAAATGGTGACACTTAAAGGTGTCATCCGTTCCGGCGCCTCCTTTGACAAGGAATTGGGAGTATATGAAAATGTAGTTCTTGAAAAGAGTGACGTGGCAGCAAAATAAATATCAAATACAAATCATTTAAAAAATTAGAAATCATGAAAAAATCAAGTCCATTAGCCATCGTTTTTGCACTGTTTGTTACTTTTTCGGCCATCGCCCAAACATCAGGTAAATTACTAAGTTCCAAAACCCACATTAAATTTTTCTCAACTACGCCGGCCGAAAATATTGAAGCCAATAACAACACTGCTGTTGGTGTAATAAACAAAGAGACCGGCGAGGTCGTCTACTCTGTTCCAATGCAAGGATTCGAATTTGAGAAAGCGTTGATGCAGAAACATTTCAACAGTGATAACTTTCTGGATACGCAGACATTTCCAAAAGCAAAACTTATTGGGAAAATTACCAACCTCGACAAAGTCAAATTTGATACAGATGGTATATATGAGGCCAACGTAATAGGCGAAATGACCATTAAAGGCATTACCAAACCGATCAATGAAAAGGGCACCGTTGTTGTAAAAGGAAATACGGTGGAAGTCCAAAGCAAGTTTAACCTGACATTGGCTGATTATGGAATTACATTCGTGAAGGGCAAGCCATCCAGCAACATTGCAAAAACAGTGGAAGTCACTTTGCATTCGGAACTTCAACCACAATGAAAATCTTTTACCATGCGAGAATATTTGCCCGATTGTATCAGGACACTGATGTTTGAACTTGACCATCAAACAAAGATGAACAATGGTATTGTGACTCAAATTTTGTCCGGGATTAAATTCACTGAAAAGGCTTTGGAACCTTTCGTCTATGTGGAGCATCCGACAAATGAAAGCTATGGCCGAAAACTAATCTGGGACAATGGAGATTATAAAATCCTATTGATGACCTGGCGTCCAGGGGATTTCACCGCCATTCACAACCATGGCTATACCGAGTGGGGAGGTGTTTATTTCTTTGGGGAGGCTACCCACAGATTGTACCATGTCGAAAATGATGAGATGTCAATTGTCAGGAAAAATGTATTCCTACCGGGAGAGGTGGCATCCGTCTGCGGTGACCTTACTCATTTGATGGGGAATTCGGGCGATCGTGATATGATTACCCTTCACGTTTACGGCTCAAATACGAGAAAAGAAAATGTGTCGGAAGATGCAAAAGTTTACGTGCCCGAATTTCAGAAAATATTCACAACAATGGGATCTGCCTATTTGAATATGAACAAAACATTGATCCTCTCAGAAAAGCCATTTGAAAACATTGAACATGGTGTAATGGCAGACTATTTTTCGCTGGTAAAACCTTTTTATGAGCGCAATAAAATGGAAGGAGTACTTAGAAGAATGGATAATTATCTTAATCACAACTGAATATCACTCAACAATTAGAAGCAAACACAATGAATGAGTTAACTATTCTTGCAGAATCATTTGAAAAAATAAAAAACTATCTGCAAACCAACAACGATAATACCATACCGGTCGTCAAATTCAGAACCCCGGCGGAACTGGCTGAAGTCATTGACTTTGGTGTAAAGAGTAAAGGCGTTTCCGAACAGGAATTTTTGGGGCTTCTGGACAAATACCTTGAGTTTTCGGTTAAAACCGGGAACAAACAATTTTTGAACCAGTTGTATTCAGGGTTTAACTTTCCTGCTTTTATTGGCGAAGTCTTTTCGGTATTGGCAAACACCTCGATGTACACTTACGAAGTTGCTCCGGTGGCCACAAGAATTGAAACAGAGATGATTCGCCTGATGAACAGTTATGCCGGGTACAAAGAAGGTGATGGAATTTTTGTAAGTGGAGGTAGTAATGCCAATCTGATAGCCATGTTCTCTGCCCGTAACAGGGTTTTCCCCGAAGGCCGGTTTTATGGATACGATCGAAACTTGAAGTTGAGCGCATTTGTCAATGAACAAGCCCATTATTCTTTCGAAACTGCTGCCAATCTCCTTGGTATTGGAGCAAAAAATGTAATTAAGGTCAAATCGGATAAAAGTGGATCAATGATCCCGGAAGAGTTGGAAAGGGAAATTAAAAACTCTATTGGTCGGGGGGAAAAGCCGTTTTTTGTGGCAGCTACCTGTGCAACTACCTTATTGGGAGCCTATGATCCCATTGATGAAATGGCATCTATTTGTGCAAAATATGATATCTGGTTACATGCTGATGGATCTTTTGGCGGTTCGCTTATTTTAAGCGATAAGCACAAGCATTTAATGAAGGGCATTGAAAAAACCGATTCGTTCGCCTGGAATCCGCACAAGCTGATGAATATTCCGTTGGTATGCTCTGCCATCCTGGTCAAAAAAAGAGGTACGCTCCAACACAACATCACAGATATCAATACCGATTATATTTTTCACGAAATTGATGAGATTGAAGATTTGGGGAAGAAATCCATTCAATGCGGTCGTAAAGTAGACGCTGTGAAATTGTGGTTTGCCTGGAAATACTATGGATTGGATGGTTACCGGAAACGCATCGATAACCTGATCGAAATAGCAACTTATGCTGAAAACAAGGTGAAGTTACATCCGCAATTGGAACTTTTAGTCCCTCGTCAATCCTTCGCTGTTTGTTTCCGCTATGTGCCCCGTCAGGAAACAGACTTAAACAGGTTTAATCTTGAGCTGCGGGAATCCCTGAGAAAAAAGGGAAAGTCGATTGTTAATTTTGGGTATACCGGGGGAAAGCTGGCTATTCGCTTAATTACAGCAAACGGTGAATTGGCTCAATCGGATATGGATTTGTTTTTCGATAATTTGCTATCTGAAGCCCATAGACTGGAAAGAAAATATATGAAAGAGTATGTGGAGGCATAAAAACCATTCAGGATTTGCTATAGCCATTGCCTGGCCCGAAACATATTGTAAACAGCCCGGCAATTGGTACGATGGTTTAGCAAATTTTCTTGGAATAAGTGATAATCATTACTACAAAGTTGGCCATGCGGCTGTGGTTCTGGTTGATTCTGAAACAAGTAAATGTCATTATTTTGATTTTGGCAGATATCATGCACCGTTTCAACATGGCAGGGTTCGCAGTGAACAGACTGACGATGGTTTAAAAATGGGAACGGTAGCCCTGATTTCAGAGGATGGCAGGAGACTCGAAAATTTTGAAGAAATACTAACAGAATTGCAGCTCAACCAGGAATGTCACGGTGAAGGCGGGATTCATGCTTCCTATTGCAGCATCAATTTCCGGGATGCGCTTAGTAAGGCTTCATATTTTCAGCAAAAAAGCCCGATTCCTTATGGGCCATTTAAATACGAAGGAAGTAACTGTTCCCGGTTTGTAAATACTATCATATTGGCGGGGAAACCTTCATGGGAAGCTTCAATCAAACTGAACTATTTGGTTCCATTTACGCCAATGCCCTTAAACAATGTAAATTCCCTGGAAAACAAATTGGTGCTTCCAAAACGATTGACCAATGATGCTTTCTGCCCGGGAGCGATATCAGACAAAAGCAAACTAAAAAGGACATTGCCTCAACCATCCAGACCAGAAAACATTCCCGAATCTGCCCAATGGTTAAGCGGAGAAGGCTCCGGCTCGTGGTTTTCTATAAGTCAGCTTGAAACCACCAGATACACCATTATCCGATTTGGCCCAAATGGTGAAATGGAATGCAAGGGCGAATTTAATGTATGCAACAATCTGACGTTTGATATCAGTCAGCCTTTTCGTTTTGAACATTTGAGCCATTGCCGAAAAATCAAAGTTAGACAGAAAACCCAAATAATTGAACTCCATAGGATTGATTTACTTAGCATTGTGATATAATATGCTTCTAAATATTGGGTGTTATCCAAACACATAAATCCTGCCAGTTGTCAGGATTTTGTTTTTTACCGACTATTGGTAAAACAGCATTAAAAGCAAAAAAATTATGAAGCGAATTGCAATGTCTATTTCATGCGTATATAATTTGTTTTTTAAGGTCGCATGGAATACCCACCTATTCATTTTCGGTTGGTTTGAACATATTCTCATGGGTATTTCATTTGTTCTGATATCTCTTTCGGCCATTTCACAGAATACAACCGTTAAACAGGTAAGTCCAATTCAATTTCAGCAACTTATTAAAAATCCAAATGGAGTATTGCTGGATGTCCGTACCCAATCGGAATTCAGTAATGGCCACATTGCAAACTCCGGACAACTTAACTATTATTCACTTGATTTTAGGAAAAATTTGCTCCTTTTGCCGAAAGATGAGCCAATTTATTTGTATTGCAACACGGGGTACAGGAGTCAAAAGGCAGCTGATATCCTTGCTGAAAATGGCTACCCATACGTATATAACCTGGAGCATGGCATCATGGATTGGGAATTAAAAAATCTGCCGGTTGTTGTTGACCCTGGTGCACGTCCGGATACAGATAACAAGATGGATTTTTCTGAATATGCGAAGTTGATCCAGTCTAAAGAGCTTGTCTTTATTGATTTCTATGCACCATGGTGCGGCCCTTGCCGAAAAATGATGCCCATGATGGATAGTCTCAAGGTGGAGTTTCATGGTAATATTGACATAGTAAAAGTAAATGTGGACGCGAGCAAAAGCCTGGTTAAAGAGTTAAAGTTGGTTGGGGTACCTTACCTTGTCATTTACAAAAACGGGAAATTGCTTTATTCAAACAATGGTGCTGTTACCATGAACGAAATAACCAGTGTGTTTCTATCGAATCTTGCAAAAAATTAGATCGTCGAAGAATCAAAGCGATTCAAATGTAAGGCGCAGATATAAACAATCTTATAATCTAAATTACTTTATTCCTATCCAATTGCTGTTATAGGTAAGGCTAACTTTGATAAATTTGTACCATGGAAACAAAGACAAATAGTACAATAGAGTGTCCGGTTTGCGGGTTTTCTAAAACTGAGGAGATGCCAATGGACAGTTGCCAATTCTATTACGAATGCAAAAACTGCAAGTCAATATTGCGACCCAAACCAGGTGATTGTTGTGTGTATTGCTCTTATGGTACGGTAAAATGTCCATCGATGCAGGGAAATGAGAAACAATAACAATACGGATAATTTACGCTTTGGTATTTCATTTGTAAATACGCTAAGGATCAATTGATTGACGAAATTGAAGGAAGATGGAAAGAAAGGTCGGACATGATCAGCTTTTTTTGAGCTTTATTCTACTATTTTTGCCCGTTCATTTTTAGATTGATTTATGAGATTGTCGATTATACTCTTCACCTTCTTCTTGTGTTCAGGAATGACTTCAGAAACCTACCGGGAGAAGCAGATGAAATATACCAGGGTAAGGGAGGCCTATGCTGCCAAAGAGAAAATCGTGAAGAGTAGCCTGGCTGGATTCTCCATTTCGCGGGATAGCGTTAGGATTTACCTTCGGGCTTTCAAAACTGAAAAAAAGGTTGAGTTGTGGGCCAAAAACAGTTGTGACTCTGTTTTTAAGATGATTAAGGAGTTTACCATCTGCGATCTCTCGGGCGATGTCGGAGCAAAGAGGCGGTCCCGTGATTTACAGGTTCCGGAAGGATTTTACCACATCTCTGGGATGAACCCCTTCAGCAAGTACTATTTGTCGATGAAGGTCAACTATCCGAACGCTTCTGACAGTATCAGGGGTGTTCGCAAGCATTTGGGAAGCAATATCTTTATACACGGTTCCTGCATCTCTTCGGGATGCCTGGCCATGACAGATGACAGGATCAGGGAACTTTATGTCTATTGCGTGGAAGCCTATAATGCCGGACAGGAAGAGATTGGCTTGACCATTTACCCCGCAAGACTGACTGATGCAACTTATTCCAAATTGACCTATACCTATGGTCGGTACAAGGATGACGTTGCTTTGTGGGGGGATCTCAAGAAAAGTTATGATCTTTTTAACCAGACCAGAGTGCCGCCAACCGTAAAGTTTCTACCGGATGGAACACATAGGGTCTATTGAGTTTTCATGGTAATGATATACTTTGGCGGATCAGTTTGGGATGATTGGTCATGATTCCCGTTGCCCCATGCTGAACTGATATATTTCTATCTGTTCCGGATTGAAAATCCCTGACTGAATCGCCCCGAACTCATTAATTTTATGTAATTTTTTCATCCGGCGCGCTAGCTAATGAAATTGTTAACTATTTTTATAACCTGCATTTGTAACAAGATTTATTTAGTTTAAAGGCAGGGATTTTTTACAGGACTTTGGTCTGTCAGACCATAAAAAAACGTTGAATTGTATGTTGTTCATTAGATCATTGCTTTCCGTTTTTTTACTCCTCACCATCAACACGGGTGTAACTACGGATTGGAAGTTGAGGAGAGAGGAGTCTGGGGTTAAAATATATACCCGGAATGTAGGTGGTTCGCCGTTTGAAGAGTTCCGGGCCACCGTGACCATCAGCAGTACCACTTTGACCAGGGTTTTGGATGTGATTACAGACGTAAAAAATTACCCCAGGAATTTTCCGAATTGTAGTGGTGCCGAAGTTCTGGAACAGAAAGGCAAATACAACGATATCCATTACATTACCATTCCAACTCCATGGCCGGTTGCTGACAGGGATGCTATCTTTGAGGCAACTACCAGCATTTCTGAAAATGGCAAACATGCGAGGATCCAGTTGACGCCCCGCGGTGACTACAAGCAGGAACATAAAGGTTTTATCAGGGTATACAAAGGTTCTGGTTTTTGGGACCTTAATGAGATTGCTCCGGGTTTGGTTCAGGTAGTTTACCAGTTTCATGCTGATCCGGCCGGAGAAATACCTGCGTGGCTGGCTAACAGCGTGATTGTTTCCAATCCACTGAGAACGTTGGAAAGTTTAAGAAATATTGCGATGAAAATCTGAATTCCTGTACAAACATAAACCCAATCTTATGAACCCTCAGATTGAAAGCTTTATCAATTCAAAAAGCATTGCAGTGGTTGGTTTCTCCCGCTCAGGGAAAAAATTCGGAAATATGGCCGGTAAGGAGTTGATTTCACGAGGGTATGAAATTTATCCGGTTCATCCTACTGCCACCGAAATAGATGGGATCATCTGCTATCCAAATCTGAGAAGCCTGGAAGGGAAGGCAGATGCCCTGTTGGTTTCTATTCCGGCGGCAAAGGTCTCAGCTGTATTGGAGGAGGCTGCTCAAACCGGTTTGAAAAAGATCTGGTTGCAACAGGGATCCTGGTCAAGGGAGGTGCAACAAACAGCCGACAGGCTTGGTTTGCCGACAGTGAACAAAAAGTGCATCCTGATGTATGCACCTCCGGTGAAGTCTATTCACAAGTTTCACCGTACCATTAAATCCATTTTTGGCGGATTATAAATTGGCTTAATAAATTGCTATTCATATCTGTTGTCTATCCCCTACCGGGGAAAACAGATCTTCGTAGATCCATTTTCTATTGACATTGATGCCCTCCGGGCAAAATAATATGAATCTTTGTAAAGGGGAAACTCATTAAAGTAATAATAAATCCATGCATTACGATTATCTGATTATTGGGGGAGGAGTGGTAGGTTTGGCCATTGCAAGGGAGTTGAGGAGCAGGTTCCCCGGTGCCGGGATTGCTGTGCTGGAAAAGGAAGCTGATGTTGCCTACCATGGCAGCGGACGGAACAGCGGTGTACTGCATGCCGGATTTTATTATTCGGCGGATACCCTGAAAGCTAAATTCACCAGGGATGGTAACCGGCAACTAAGGGAATATTGCTATGCCAACAGCCTAAAGATCAATGAGTGTAAAAAAGTAGTCGTGGCGAAGAACGAAAGCGAGCTGCCCGCACTTTTTGAACTTGAAAAACGGGGGAAAGTCAATGGCGTTGAGGTCAAATTGATTGATGAGAAGGAGTTGTTTGAAATTGACCCCAACGTGAAAACCTTTAAGCATGCCTTGTACTCACCCAATACAGCCACAGTAGATCCTTCCGAAGTTACTCATGCCATTAAAAATGAGCTAAAAGTTAAAGGGATTCAATTCTTTTTTGGGGAGGGATATCAATCCCGTTTGGAGGGAAACCGGATCAAAACCACTATGGGCAATACCTTTACTGCAACCAAAATCATCAATGCAGCCGGATTGTATGCGGATAAAGTAGCCAATGACTTCGGCTTCTCTGAAAAATATACCATTATTCCGTTCAAAGGGATCTATTTGAAATATCACGGGAATGAAATCCCGGTTACGACCAATGTCTATCCCGTTCCAAACCTGAAAAATCCATGGCTGGGGGTACACTTTACGGTTACGGTTGACGGAACTGTGAAAATCGGACCAACCTCCACACCTGCTTTCTGGCGCGAAAATTACCATGGATTCGATCGGTTCAGTCCGGGTGAAATGACCAGCATTCTATCCTGGGAAGCTTCCCTGTTCCTGAGAAATTCATTTAATTTCAGGAATATTGCACTGGAAGAGATAAAAAAATACAAAAAGAGCTATTTTGCCGGTCTGGCGCAGGAGCTGGTCCATAAAATCGATGTGAAGGGATTCACCGAATGGGGTAAACCGGGGATTCGCGCTCAACTGCTGAACAAACAAACCCGGGAGTTGATTATGGATTTCGTGGTGGAAGGAGATCAAGACTCCATCCATGTGTTGAATGCCGTATCTCCCGCATTTACATGTAGCTTCCCATTTGCAAAATGGGTGGTGGACAATTATGTAATGAACCATGGATAACAATTTTACATTTATCAACGGGGAGTATATTCCTTTCGGACAATCTTCGGTGCATGTTTCGGATCTGATTATCCAGAGAGGATATGCTGTCTTTGATTTTTTCCTGGTAAGGGATAGGGTTCCCCGCTTTTTGTCTTTTCATTTGGACAGGTTTATTCAATCGGTGGCTTTGCTGGATCTCCATCTTTCTTATTCCAAAGAGGAGTTGTCTGAAATTGTGGCTCAATTGGTAGCCAAAAATGATATCCAAAATTCATCCGTAAAAATTATTCTTTCAGGTGGTGCTTCGATCGATGATTTTACCTTATCAACTGACAAATCCACGCTGATCCTGATCAACAAACCATTTGAAGTTAAATGGCCGGAGGCCTGGAAAAACGGTGCAACCCTGATCACTGCCAAATACCAGCGGGAGGTACCGGAGGCCAAAACGATCAACTACATCCGGTCTGTCAGTTTATCCCAAAAACTCGCGGAAAGCGGCGCTGCTGAAGTGTTGTATACCGACAGAAACTGGGTGCGCGAATGTTCGAGGAGCAATGTTTTTTATGTGAAAGACAGTTGTGTTTATACGCCCAAATCCAAAATGCTGGCAGGTGTGACCAGGAAAAGGATCTTACAATTAACAGGATATCAGATTCGGGTAAAAGATTTTAAAATTGAAGATTTACTAGCTGCTGATGAGGTGTTTATCACAAGCACGACCAAAGGTGTACTGCCCATCATAAAGATAGATTCCAAAATAATATCCAATGGTAAGATTGGGGTTATTACGAATAGTATCAAAAAAGAGATCGAGCGGTAATATTCTGAGACCCTCCTCTTACGGAACCCCATTTTTCACGCAAAAGACGCAAAGAAAGACGCAAAGATGTCATGATAAACCTTTGCGCTCTTTGCTTTTTCTTAGCGTACTTTGCGTGAAATTTTTATTCATTTTATAGATTCAGAACTCCTGACCTCGTTCAACAAAAATAGATGTTTTAGAGCATAATAT